>CATOKN010000045.1 GCA_951800425.1 uncultured Lachnospiraceae bacterium | reverse complement strand
CAGGACAAACGCATGAGTGAATAAATTGTGAACAAATACCACCTTTACAGGAAATTTGTGGTATTATTGCGATAAAGGTGGTGTTTTACAATGACAGAGATATTAAAAACAATAGAATTCATTGAGGATAAAAGACAGGAAAAAAAGGTCCGGCATAAACTGCTTGATATTGTGGTGATAGTGTTGTTTGCAAAACTGGCAAATGCCGATGACTGGGAGGAAGTTGAAATCTTCGCAAAGTCCAACGAAGAATTCCTGAAGCATTATATTGAACTGGAAAACGGCATTCCCTCACACGACACAATGCAAAGGGTTATGGGCAGCATTGCGCCTGAATACATGCAGAATGTTTATAAAAAATGGAATGAACTGGTAAACAGCAAGGAGGGGGAAACACTCAAAAAAATCATCTGTATTGACGGAAAAACCATGAGAGGCAACAAATCCAGAGATCAGAAGGCAAACCATATTGTTTCCGCATGGTGTGACATGGACGGTTTCTGTCTTGGGCAGAAAAAAGTGGAAGAGAAATCAAATGAGATTACTGCCATCCCGCAGCTGCTGGATACTATACAGGTAAAAGGATGCGTTATAACGGTTGACGCCATGGGAACGCAGACAGAAATCGTGGAAAAGATAAAACAGAAGCGTGCGGATTACACGTTGGCGGTAAAGGAAAACCAAAAAAATCTGTACCGGGAAATCAGTGAATATTTTGAGGATGTGGAACTTCTCCAGGAAATAAAAGACAATGGCGGATATAAAATCACCGTGGAAAAAGCCCATTCCCAACTGGAAAAAAGGGAATATTACCAGTGCAGTAAGATAGGTTGGATGCAGGAAAAAAGCCGTTGGAGGGGAATAAAAAGTATAGGGATGATATGCAAGACAATGGAACAGTCAGGGAAACAGGTGACAGAAAGACGATATTATATCAGCAGTCTGCCGTTAGATGTGGAGTTGTTTGCGAGGACAGTGAGGGAACACTGGTCAGTGGAAATTATGCACTGGCATCTGGATGTGACATTTAAAGAAGACAGCAATGCCACATTGGATAAAACAGCAGCACAGAATCTGAATATCATAAATAAATGGTGTTTATCCATATTAAAGCTTTTTGATGTGGGAAAAAAGATGTCACTAAGAAAGAAACGTTATTGTATCAGCATGAATGCGAAAAAGTATTTGGAACAGATATTAAGTCTGTAAGACTTGACAATGAAGTATAATAAAGATAATAAACATTCATGCGTTTGTCCTAACGATGCGGCACAGAATATTGACAGTATTTTTTTGTTATGGTATTTTGAAATACAATGAAAAATTTACAAGTAGGACGAAAGAGGATTTTTATGGCAAAGGGAATTATCGTTTATCAGTCAAAATATGGCGCGACAAAAAAATATGTAAAATGGCTTCGGGACATGACGGAGTTTGATTGTATAGAAACGTCGAAAGCAATCCTAAAAGAAGTGGAACAGTACGAAACAATCCTGCTGTGCGGTGGAATATATGCTTCCGGAATAGCAGGATTATCATTTTTAAAAAAGAACATTGGCAGACTCAAAAATAAGAAACTTGCCGTTTTTTGCGTAGGCGCGTCTCCTTATGACGAGCGTGCATTTGAAGAAATCCGGGCGCATAATCTGAAAGGCGGTCTGAAAGATATTCCGCTTTTTTACGGGCGGGGCGCATGGGATGAAAGCAAGATGAAGTTTCTGGACAGAACTTTGTGCGGCATGCTGCAAAAATCTATTGCAAAAAAGGATCCGAGTACATATGAGCCGTGGATGAAAGCTCTTATGAGCGCAGCCGGTGAAAGCTGCGATTGGACAGATCAGAAATATTTAATTCCTCTGACGGATTATCTGAAAAAATAAGAGTTAAAATTTTACCAGCTACGGAAACGAGATGGAAATAGAAAGTACGCCGTCTGCATACTGCGCGGCAATGCGGCCGTGCATCTGCTCGGTCAGGGATTTTGCTATGGCAAGGCCGATTCCCGTAGACTTTTTTCCGGTTTCTACCGTGTAGAGACGGTCGAATAATTTCTGTACGTCCACTTCGTAAAGGCCGGGGGCGTGATTGGAAAAGACAATTTCTCCCTGTTTTGTTAAAGTAATCTGCAAATCTCCGGCGCTGTATTTTATGGCGTTGCTCAAAATGTTTTCAAAAATGCGAAGAAGAGAGGCTTTGTGCAGCGTTCGGATGATTTTTTCCTCGGGCATAGAGATTTCCGGCGTGATGCGGCAGCCTTTTAACACGGCGTAATGCGCCAAAACGCTTTCTTCCAGCGCATGATTGAGCGATACGTCCTCCAAAGGCGCGGACATGGGAGAAGAAGCGGTAAGCGTATAGCAAAACAGCTCGTCCGTCAGCTGCGTCAGAGTTTTGACGCGGCTTTTGATGATGGCAAGATATTGTGCGGCAGTTTCTGTTTTTTCTTCTTCCTCAAGCAAGTCCAGATAGCCGCAGATTGCCGTTAAAGGCGTTCTCAAATCATGGGAAATATTGGCGATGGTTTCCTTGACGGCAAGGTCGCCCTGTTTGTAGAGATGACGCTTGCTGCGGAGCGTACGAAGCTGTTCGTTGATGCTTTCGGCAAGACTTTGCATGGAGCGGTCGCGGCTTGAAATGTCAATCAGCGTATTGGTTTCTGTGTGCAGCCGCTTAGCAAAGGCTTTTTGAATTTCTTTTGCCGATTTTTTTAAAAGATAAATCTTACTGACAAGCAGAAGGATGAGAACAATGAGCGTACCAATCAGGCTCCACAGCATAGCGTCCATAACAGATCTCCTTATTTAATATCTTTTTTTCGAAAAGCAAAAATGCCTGCGCCTGTCGTGGCGAAAAGAATCAAAACGTCATAAGAAAAAGCGCGGGTAATTGGAAAAGCCCCCTCCATTAGAAGAATATCCTGGCCGGAAGGAAGAAATTCCATCAGAAATTCATAAATTTCACGTTTGGTTCCGGAGATATAGGACGGATTTGGAACCGGATCGGTTTGTTTTACTTCTCCTGTTTCGTCCACGATATAATCGGAAATCATCTCAGGAGAGGAGAGAGAGGAACGCAAAAACGCGGCTCCCATAAGAAGCACAAACGCGCCGATCACTGCCGCAACCGACTGCGCCGCTTTATTTTGCATCAGCATTGCGGTAAGCGTAAACAGGGACGTAAACGCAATATCTATGACAACGGTACTCAATAGGAAAAGAAGCGCCGCTCTTGTGCCCATGGCAAAACCGCCGAGCAGCGGAAAGCCCGCGCACGCGCATGCGGCCATATAGGCAAATGCAATCAAAATACCGGCTGTTATGCATACAATCAGATTGGAAAGATAGATTGCGGTTCTGGAGTGGCCGACAATCAGTTTATTGCGGATGGTTCCGTCGCTGTATTCCGTTCCGATAAACAGGCTGCAGAACACGGCAATGAGAACACTCATAAGTGTAGCATACATAAAAAACGCGCTGTCCAGCGACGTGGTGTAGTCATATTTTTTCATATTGAGATACTGACCGATGGGGACGTAAAGTCCCAGGCCAAACATAAAGAGCAACAGAATCCGGAAAATTTTGCTTTTTTTCAGGCGCATAAATCCTGCGCTTAATAATTTATTCATGTGTGCCGCCTCCAATCAGATTTATATAGTAGCTTTCAAGCGTTTCGTCGCATTCCTGTATAGAAAGAATTTCGCAGTTTTGTTCGGCGAGAGCGAGCGTAAGCTTAGTAATATTCATTTTTTCGTAGACGTCTGCTTTGGTATCGGAAAAAATCTGGTATTCTGTGTTCTTTCCGTCGAGAACGCGGGAGAGGATTTTCGTATCGGTGACTTCCAGACGGATGCATTTTCTGCATGCGTTTTCCAAATCGGAAGCGCTGATTTCTTTTATCATCTGGCCTTTGTCGATAAATCCGTAATGTGTGGCCAGACGGGAAAGTTCGTCTAAGATATGGCTGGAAATCAGGAATGTAATTTGGCGTTTGCGGTTTAATTCTAAAATCAGTTCGCGGATTTCTATGATTCCCTGCGGATCGAGACCGTTGACCGGTTCGTCCAGTACGAGAAAATCCGGATCTCCGGCTAAAGCAATGGCAATGCCAAGCCTCTGGCGCATGCCGAGGGAAAAGTTTTTGGCTTTCTTTTTTCCGGTATGGGAGAGGCCTACAAGCTCTAAAAGCTCCGAAATGCCGGAATCAGAGGGAAGCCCGATGACCCGGTATTGTTCCTTTAAATTGTCTTCGGCCGTCATATCCAGATAAATCGACGGCGTCTCCACAACAGCGCCCATGCGCCTTCTGACAGATGTAATTTCTTTGGATTTGCCTGAGACGCCATACAGGGCGTAATCCCCCATCGTCGGCTGCTGCAGACCGCAGATTAAGCGGATAAGAGTCGTTTTTCCGGCTCCGTTTTTTCCAATAAATCCATAAATGGCTCCTTTTGGGACATGCATGGAAAAATTGTGCAGCGCCTGAAATTTTCCGTATTTTTTTGTTAAAGCATTTGCAGTCAGTACGTATTCCATAAAATAAGCTCCTTTCGTTTGGAATACTCATAGGATAGCGGAAAAATGTTAAGAAAGCGGTTAAGGCAACCGTTAAGATTTGGTAAAATTCAGTTGAAAGCCAATTCCCCAGACGGAGGTAATGTAATCGTATCCTCCGGCGCTGATGAGCTTGTTCCGCAGATGGCTCATATGCACTTTTAAGGAGCTTTCCGTACAATCCGGCGTATCTTCGCTGATGCGGTCTAAGATAACGGATTTGGCAATGACCTGTGAAGGGTTTTGCATCAGGAGCTTTAAAATGGCGTATTCCGTCCGGGTCAGTTTGATGGGCTGTCCTGATGCGCTTACGGTATGGGAAGAAGTATTGAGTTCTAAATCGCCGCAGCGCAGCAGGGGAGAGCTTTGGCGCGCCAAAGCAGCTCGAAGCTGTACGGCAATTCTTGCCAGAAGCTCTTTGGTATCAAAAGGTTTGGTTAAATAGTCGCTTGCGCCGCCTAAGAGAAGGTCGACTTTATCGTTGACATCCGCTTTTGCGCTGATCACAATGACGGGAATGTCCTTGATTTTGGGAAGAAGTTCTTCTCCGGTCAGGCCGGGAAGCATTAAGTCGAGAAGAATCAGATCCGGCGTTTGCGAAGAAAGGATCAATAACGCTTCCGTGCCGGAATAAGCGCGGAGCGTGCCGTAGCCTTCTTTTGAAAGAAGTTTTTCTAACATATTTCCTATGGATAAATCGTCGTCAATGATTAAAATGGATTTCATGTAAAGTCACCTGCCTGTTTCAAAAGAAATACGCGTTATTCTTAAAGTATAACGAATTTTGTGTTTTTTATCAAATGACTTTTCAATTCAGATGTTTTTATGATTTGTGGAGATGATTGGAAAAAATAAAATGCCAGAAGTTCAATTGCTTGAAATTCCGGCATTTTGTAAGAAGCTTTGCTACTCCAGATTTAATTTCTTTTTCGTAATAATAAAGCAAATGACATAATAGACGACGCCAAATAAAAACATGACTCCCGCGCTCGCCAGCAGAATATAACGGTTAAAATCGGACGTTGCGGCCAGAGTGATACCTGCGTCAGATTCCAAATCGTTTAACATATCAAGGCCCAGAATAAAAAAGCCGGCGGAGCTTATGGCCTGCTGTATGACGTAGCAGACGACGCCCGCTCCTATGGCGGCCGGAATTCTGTTGGAAGAAAAGAGCTGCCCGATGGAGAGGCTTGCAAATACCATCATTGACATATCAAAGCAAAAACTAATCATCACTGCGATAATGAGGCATGCGGCTCCAAATGCGCTTGTGCCGAATGCTTTGCCGAAAGCAGTCTGAAATGCATTAAAATCAGAAGCGTCTGGAAATCCCGATATGCCAAGCATCAGGATTAAAATGGAAATCAGACAAATCAGCAGCGCCAGAAAGAGCCAGGCTAAAGCGGCGATCACTTTGGAATTTAATATGGAAGAAGAAACTGCGGGAAGCGTATGCGTCAGGTATCCCTGGCTTCCATACATCGTTTTATAAAAGCGGATGGCAAGATATACCGCAGTTATAATGAAAAGAGCCATAATGCCGAAAACATACAGGATCATAAGGCTGGTTGAAATAAATCCCAGATGGCTGCCGTCTATGCCGATTGCAAGCGTAGCTGCCCAGAGAACCGCGATAGCCAGTACGATGGCGTTTAATGGGAGAAAAAGCTTTCCCAGATCTTTGAATTCGTATTTTAATAATTTTCCTAACATTTGAATACCTCCCGGAATAAAGAATCTACGGATTTCCCATTCTCTTCCCGGATTTTGTCAACGGAAGAGTTTAGGACAATCTGACCGTCTTTGATAAAAATGACTTCGTCAAGAATATTTTCAATATCGGAAATCAGGTGCGTGGAAATGAGGATGGTCGCGTCTTCCTCATAGTTGCTTAAAATCGTATTCAAGATGTAGTCCCTTGCGGCAGGATCGACGCCTGCAATGGGTTCGTCCAGAATATAGAGCTTTGCCCTGCGGCTCATAACAAGAATTAGCTGGACCTTTTCCTTTGTGCCTTTGGACATGGTTTTTAATTTGGCTTCCGGATGGATGGACAGCTTTTCTAGCATGTCATAAGCTCTTGCTTTATCAAAGTCGTTATAAAAATCATCGAAGTAGCTGATAATCTCTTTTATTTTTAAATTTGCGTTCAGATAGCTCTGGTCAGGAAGATAGGAAGTAATCCTTTTGCTTTCGACGCCGACAGGATGTCCGCCAACAAGCAGAGATCCTTCGCTTGGGGTTAAGAGGCCGTTGATTAATTTGATCAGCGTCGTCTTTCCGCTTCCGTTTGGACCGAGCAGTCCGATGATATGGCCTCCGTTTAATGAGAGGCTGACATGGCTTAACGCCGTTTTGCCGCCATATGCCTTACTTAAATTTTTACATTCTAAAATTGTACTCATGAATGATCTCCTTTCAGAAATTTTGACATCAGCGCAAGGGTTTCCTCTTTTTGGAAGCCAAGCTGCCGCATGCTTTCTAAAAACTGTTTCATTTTTTCTTTTGCGAGAGTGGATTTTAAATCTTCAATCATAGCAACGTCCTCCGTAATAAATCTTCCGCTGGTTCTCTGGGAAAATACCAGGCCGCTTCTCTCCAGTTCCGCAAGGGCTTTCTGCATGGTATTCGGGTTGACTGCCGCTTCAGAAGCCAGATCCCGAACTGAGGGGAGTTTGCTGCCGGGCGCGTATTTTCCGGAAATAATCGAAATCTGAATAATTTCGATGAGCTGCATAAAAATCGGGCGATCGGAATTTAAGTTCCATGCCATGAAATCACCTCTTTTCATATTATTGTATTAAGTAACTAATACAATAAAGCATAAATTACATTTTGTCAATAGGAGAAAGAAAAATGTTACGAAAATTGGCGTAAAAGCCTTTTACGGAGCAAATAAGCGTAAAAGTGAAATAAATTTTTGTTTCACACTATACACGAAGCGGTTTTTATGGTAAGATACATCTGGTAATGAAAACTACATGAAATGGAAAAGATAAATCTGTAAGATAGAGTTTGGTTTTCGGAGGTAGCAGATGTATAAAATTATCATTGACAGCTGCGGGGAATTGACAGAAGAATTAAAAGCCGACGGACATTTTCACAATGTCGCGCTGGAAATGGAAGTGAACGGCGTGCGGATTGTGGATGACGAGACGTTTGACCAGAAAGATTTTTTAAAAAAAGTAAAGGAAAGTCCGACCGGGCCAAAGTCTTCCTGTCCGTCGCCGGAAAGCTATCTGGAGCTGTATCGGGGAGAAGAAGAGCATGTGTACGTCGTAACGCTTTCGAAAGAGCTGAGCGGTTCTTATAACAGCGCGGAGCTTGCAAAGAAGCTGTTTGAAGAGGAAAATGACGGCGGCAAAAAGATTCATGTGTTCAATTCCAGATCGGCGTCCGTCGGAGAAACATTGATTGGCATAAAGGCGCAGGAGTGCGAAGAAGCGGGCATGTCGTTTGAAGATACGGTAAAAGAAGTGGAGCGCTATATCAGCGGGCAGAATACGTATTTTGTGCTGGAAACGCTTGAAACGCTTCGGAAAAATGGGAGACTGAGCAATTTAAAAGCCTTTGTCGCCAACGCGTTGAATATTAAGCCGGTGATGGGAGCGACGCCGGAGGGGCTGATTTGCCAGCTTGGTCAGGCGCGGGGCATGAATAAGGCGCTGAGAAAAATGGTGGAAGAAATGTCGGCGAGGCTGAAAGACGCGGAAAGCCGTATTCTTGCAATTTCTCACTGCAATTGTCCGGAGCGTGCAAAATCAATTGCTGTGGAAGTCCGGAAACTGGCAAAATTTAAAGACGTCATTGTCGTGGATACCGCGGGCATCAGCAGCATGTATGCCAATGACGGCGGCGTGATTATGGTGGTTTAGGACGGTATGGAATATCAGGAAATAATCAAAGTTATAGAGAATAAAAGAAGATTCGGCAGTCTGCCGGGCATAAAAATCAGTGAAAAATTACTGGCTGCAGTAGGCAATCCCCAAAACGATCTTGCGTTTGTCCATATCGCAGGAACGAATGGGAAAGGCTCTACGGCAGCTTTTCTCTGTTCTATTTTAAAGGAAGCGGGGATTTTGGCCGGAGCGTTTACCTCCCCGCATTTGATTGAGTTCAGAGAGCGGATTTCAGTGGGCGGCGTTATGATACCGGAAGAAGCGGCAGCAAGGCTTGGACAGCGTCTTTTGGATTTACCTTTGGATGCGTCTCCGTCGATGTTTGATTATTGTCTGGCGATGGCGCTGCTCTATTTTCAGGAAGCAGACTGTCGCCTTGTAGTTTTGGAGACGGGACTGGGCGGGCGTCTGGACGCGACAAATATCATTGACGCGCCGTTGGTTGGCGTTATTACCAAAATTGGATACGATCATATGGAAACGCTTGGCGATACGCTTGCAGAAATTGCGGCGGAGAAAGCCGGAATTTTAAAAAAAGGAATGCGGGCTGTTTTGGGAAGTCAGAAGCCGGAAGCGATGGAAGTTCTTGTTTCTGCCTGTGAAAAACTGGGAGTTTTGTATCAGGCGGTAGACGCGTCCCGCATTCTGCCCACAGACGGGGGATTTTCCTATCCGGGTGAATCGCCCTATCAGATCGGGCTTCCTGGAGATTTTCAGCGGGAAAACGCCATGGCCGCCATCTTGTGCGCAAGAGAGCTTGCAGGGCTTGGCTATGATATTTGTGAAGAAGATTTGCATCGCGGGATTGCAAAAGCCGTCTGGAACGGCAGAATGGAAATTATCTCAAAAGAGCCGTTTTTAATGATTGACGGCGCTCATAATGAAGATGGAGTCAGAGCCCTTGTACAGAGCCTTGCGCATATGTTTCCGGACGAAAAATTTCATTTCATTATGGGAGTGATGGCGGATAAAGATTATAAAAAAATGGCGGAATGCATACTTCCGCTTGCA
>CATOKN010000044.1 GCA_951800425.1 uncultured Lachnospiraceae bacterium | reverse complement strand
GTTCATAGAGAATTTCTATTCGCCGGATTCCGGCTTTATTCCTCGACCGTTACGCCCATGGATCTGGCTGTTCCTGCGATCATGCTCATAGCCGCCTCCAGGGAAGCCGCATTTAAGTCGGGCATTTTCAGCTCTGCGATTTCCTGAAGCTTTGCCTTGGAAATCGTTGCAACTTTCGTTTTATTCGGCTCCGCGGAACCGGATTTGATGTTGCATGCTTTTTTAATCAATACGGGAGCCGGCGGCGTCTTTGTAATAAAGCTAAAGCTCCTGTCCGCGTATACCGTAATGACTACGGGAATAATCAAATCCCCCTGATCTGCAGTCCTTGCGTTAAACTGCTTCGTAAATTCTACAATATTTACGCCATGCTGTCCCAGCGCGGGTCCAACCGGAGGAGCAGGTGTTGCCTTTCCGGCAGGAATCTGTAACTTGATATATCCTTGTACTTTCTTTGCCATTTGGAATAAACCTCCTTAATTCATCTTCTTAACTTCTGCGAAACTGATTTCTACCGGCGTTTCGCGGCCGAATAATTCGACGTTAATGGTGACAATCTGCTTGCCATGGTTCATCGACTGTATGACTCCGATGGTATCTTTCCATACGCCTCCGATCACGACAATCGTATCTCCTTCCGCAAAATCCACCACAACGTCTTCTCTCTTGATTCCCAGCGGCATCATTTCTTCGTCCGTTAATGGCACAGGCTTCGATCCCGGCCCGACAAACCCTGTAACGCCTCGGGTATTTCTGACAACATACCAGGTATCATCGTTCATAATCATATTGATAAGCACGTACCCTGGAAACATCTTCTTAGAAACCTGCTTCTTTGCACCGTTCTTCATCTCAAAAACATCCTGCATCGGAACTCTTACTTCAAGAATCTGATCCTCTAAATGTCTGTTTTCAATTGTCTTGTCAATGTTCGCCTTTACTTTATTCTCGTATCCGGAATAAGTATGGACGACATACCAGTGTGCTTCTGCCATAAAACGCCTCCATTATAAATTTACCAGGAAATCAATACCGTACTGAATAAACGTATCCAGTATCGTAATAACCAGACCAAGCACGACTGACACAGCGATTACAGCCGCGGTCTGTTTTGCAAGTGGTTCTTTCGCCGGCCAGACAATTTTGCCGAACTCGGACTTCAAACCTTCGAACCAGCTCGTCTTAGGAGCTTTTTCTACTTTCGCGTTATCTGCCATAATTCCACTCCTTTACCCTCTCCGGATTATTTGGTTTCCTTGTGTAAAGTATGCTTTCTGCAGAATTTGCAATACTTTTTCAGTTCCATTCTTTCCGGATGAGTCTTTTTGTCTTTCTTCGTGTTGTAATTACGCTGTTTGCATTCCGTGCATGCCAATGTAATTCTCGTGCGCACAACTTCCACCTCCATAAATTCATTGTGTGTTTTTCATGCCCGTTTTCCCAAAACGTCTTTTTCTGCCAGCAGACGACGGGGGAATATTTTTAGACATAAAAAAAAGACCTGCTTCCAAGCTGTTACATAATAGCACAAACAAAAGCGGTCGTCAATTGTTTTTTCACTTGCAGCCAGACGAGAACTAATTGGAAATAGAGAAAAGAGGTTGCAAAAAACTCCTTTTTCCCTTATGATATGATTAACAATTTATGCATCTGACAATTACTGCGCCGCCCATTACATAAAGAGTCTTAGATGCATATTTTAATATTGAATATTGAGGAAAACGAGGTGTCCCAAATGAAAAGACGAAACATATCGCTTATTAGCGCCATCTCAGAATTGAAAGAAGCTGATTATTCAAAAGAACCGGAACTAAACAAAATTTACCAGCGGCTGTATACGGGGAGAAAACAGTTTGCAGAAGTATTTGAAAAAGCCATTAAAGCCGTCATGCAAATCAGCTCTTTGGATCTGACCATGCAGCATGAAACAGACAAAATCATTGACATTTCCCACAATGTAGAAAAGGCCACCGAAACAATTTTCGGCACTTCCGGCAGCGAAGCTTATTCTTCCGCTCAAAAAAACAACCAGCATGAGGAAATGTCCAATACCATTATCAAGGTTGCTTCTGATTCGGAAGAAGTATACCGAAAAATCGAATCCTGCCAGGGAGAACTGACGGCCATACGAGAGCTTTCCAACCAAACCATCCAGGACTCCCACCAGATGCAGAACGATATGAATAACCTCTCAGAAATTATCAATCGTATGAATAAAGTCATATCCGGTATTGATTCCATTTCGTCCCAGACAAATCTGCTGGCCATAAACGCATCCATTGAAGCGGCGCGTGCAGGCGAGTCAGGACGCGGCTTTGCCGTTGTAGCAAACGAAATCCGGGAACTTTCCGTAGAAACTCAGAAGCTGACCAAAGACATGAGCAATTTTGTATCAGACATCAAAACCGCGTCCAGCCAGAGCGTCCAAAGCGCGTCCAAAACCTCTTCCAATCTGGAAATCATGATGGAAAAAATCGGAACTGTCTGGGAGCTGAACAACATGAATCAGCAATATGTATCAGACGTCAGCGAATCCATCAGCTCCATTGCCGCCGTCAGCGAAGAAATCAGCAGCTCTATGGCAGAAATGGAAAACCAGCTCAAAGAAAGCACCGACGTTATGAAAAATGTTGGAAAAGAACTGCAGAAAGCAACTGAGCCGGTCGTTGATATTGAAAAAACGCTGGACGATACGGTAAAGCAGATGGGAACCATGACGGACGACGATTTCTTCCATCTGGAAAACAAAGAATTTGCCGGCTATATGAACAACGCCATATCCGCACATCAGACATGGCTGCGCAATCTGGAAAATATGGTAAGGAACAGAAGCATTATTCCATTGCAGCTGGATTCTTCCAAATGTGGTTTCGGACACTTTTACTATTCCCTGACTCCCGGGATTCCGGCGGTTCGCCCCATTTGGGACGCCCTTGGAGACAAACATAAAAGGTTCCACCATTTTGGAGCAGAGGCCATTCAGGCGCTGAATAACGACGACTACGCGAAAGCGCTCCACATATATAATGAAGCAGAAATTTTCTCCAGAGAATTGATTTCTGATATGAAGAAAATCATTCAGTTTTCAGAAACGGAATAAGGCAGCTGACGTCGCGTCATTTGCTTTAACTTTCATAATAATTTTTCAATCAGTAAAACGACCGGATTCATCCTACACAGATGAATCCGGTCGTTTTGAATTTTATACTCAGCTCCTGAAAAGCTGCAGTACTCTTCCATTTTCATTTTCTATCTGCTTCCGCTGCATCATAACGTGAAACGTCCGCAAAAGCTCATTTCTTTTCAATTCGGAAACGCCTTTCGAATAATCCAGATCTTCAATTCTGCTTTGAGACGCCGTCAAATTATAAGACGCGTTTGCGTTATACGCCATGACAGAATCCAGCCGATTGTAAGAAGCTCCTATGCCGCTCCTGGCAGAATTCACTTTTTCCAGAGCGTCGTCAATAACCGAAATATCAAAATTGCCCTTTGATACGTCGTAGTCCTCTATGCCAAGCGCTTTTAAAGTTGCATTCGGCATCTGGATCTCCATGCCGGTGCCGTCTGGTCCCGTTGCAACATTGGTATTTCCCATCGTCCCGTCCAACAGATTTTTTGTATTAAACTGCGTTTGAGACGCCGTATCTGAAATTGACTGTTTCAACTGGTCAATTTCTTTTTGAATTGCTCCTCTGTCCGCATCCGTATACAGTCCGTTCGACGCCTGAACGCTCAGTTCACGAATTCTCTGCAGGTTCTCCGTAATGGAACCCAATGCGCCGTCTGCCACATTCAGCATATCCTGAGACGTTCCGGCATTGCGGTAGCCAACGTCATATCCATTCGTCTGGCTGTTAAGCTTCTGGGCAATCGCAAGACCCGCCGCGTCGTCTGCCGCAGAATTAATTTTCTTTCCGCTGGCCAAAGACTGATAATTTCGATATACGCTATAATTAGATACAGAAGAAATATTCATACGCATCCTCCTTTCTATTTTCGCTGCACACGATACTGTTTCATTTAATACCATAACATATATTATTTCGTCGCACAAGACTGTATAATTTATTTATTTTTATACTGAAAAAGCTAAATTTTTCAGGCAATTTTTACGATATAAATATCGAAGTATAAGATTGCTTCATATCATATTTATTATAATATAAATGGATTTATGTTATCCCGGTGCAGCTGCACATTTTCATGGAAGAAAGGGGAGGGATTATGTCTTTCATTATTCAGGGTGCTTATAACTACTACCTAAGCACATATGGAAATTCTGCAACTTCTCGTTACGACACGCATAAAAAAAGCGAATTGCGCAGTGTTTGCAACAACATTCTTAAAATTAACAAAGAATCGCCTTTGTACAAAATCCGGAACAACAAACAGGTTCCTACTTTTTTAATCGACATCAAAGAAAACGCCCGTCAGCTCAAGAACGTAGTATCTTCTTTATCTGACAGCGGGGAGGGCTTAAAAAGCGCTTTTCAAAAGAAAGTCGCCGTGTCTTCCGATGAAGACATTGTCAGCGCCACATATATCGGCAGCCCTGAGAATGAAGACGCGTCTCAGAACTTTGATATTGAAGTCCGCCAGCTTGCTTCTCCGCAAACGAATCTCGGCAATTTTTTAGACAGCCGTTCGCTGGATTTTGCACCGGGCGATTATACTTTTGATTTATCCACAACAACCAATTCCTACGAATTTCAATATACAGTTAACCCGGACGATACCAACCGTTCCATCCAGGAAAAGCTCTCGAGACTGTTTAACAACTCCGGTGTCGGCCTGACGGCGGAAATCCTTACGGACGAACGGGGCAAAAGCGCATTAAAGCTCACTTCCAAACAGACCGGCTTAAGTGAAAGCGAATCCGCTTTGTTTGAAATAACGCCAAAAGCTACCATCAATTCCATTGAGGCAATGGAAACGCTTGGTATCAATCAAATTACGTCTCCTGCGCAAAATTCGTTCTTTATTTTTAACGGCGAAGAATATTCCACCTATTCAAATGTTTTTACAATCAACAAAGCATTTGAGCTTAAGCTAAACGGAATCAGCCCGGAAGACACTCCGTCCCAAATTGGATTTAAGACCAGCGTCGACGCCGTAGCCGACAATCTTCAGAACCTGGTCGACGCCTACAACGACTTTATTGAAACAGGAGAGCGTTATTCAGACGGAATACAGGGAAACCGTCTGCTGCGCGATTTGAGAGGCGTATCCTTTGCATTCAGGAACGATTTGGAATCCATCGGCATGATAGTCAATGATAACGGTTCCGTTTCTATTGACAGGGATTTGCTTGCAGAAACCATTGACACATCAGAATCGGACGGCGTATTTTTCGTTTTGGATTCTTTCAAAAATTCGCTCTCTGCCAAGGCCAACAACGTCTCGATTGATCCGATTCAATATGTAGACAAAATCGTTGTTACCTACAAAAAGCCAGGATTCAATTTTCCATCGCCATATCATTCTTCTCTTTATTCCGGAATGATGATGAATCATATATGCTGACAAAAAAAACTGCCTTAAGACGCCTGTGGCGCCGGACGGCAGTTTTTTATATCAATTTTAAAAATAATTTTCCAATATATATTCCGCTCGCTGCAGCCAGGTATGACGGCTCTTTGCAAATCTATAACCATGCTCCGCAATTTCAGACATTCGTTCCGGTCTGTTCAACAGCCCGTTCACCAAGTCCGGCAGCTCCTCCATCCCTTTCAGCGAAAATGAAACCAGCATTTCTTCCTGACCTTGGAAAGATTCGTTCAGATATTCTGAAGAATCTGTAACAACAACGGCCTTTGCCAGCATGCCGTTGATAACGCGATCGTGAATCCCTCTCTTATACCACGTCATCGTATTCAATACAATTTTGCTGTGATTCATCAGCTCCAGAACCTGGGGAGCCAAAACTTTACCTCCATAAATAAGATTCGGATGCTCTGCCCATTCGCATCGTTCCCATCCTCCTCCGAAGACGGCGACCTTAACGCCGTTTTCAACCAAAATGCGGACGGCCTGCTCCCGGTAAAACGAAGCGGCATATGAATCAATAAAACGCAGCTCAGTAATCCAGGAATTTAACGCTTCCTCGTCGTATTTCTTTCCAATACGCAAAAAATATTCTTCGATTGCGCGTTCCGTCGTTTTTTCTGGATGGCGAATCAATTCAGAAAGTACTTCCCTGGACAATGCAAAAGCGTCGAACTCCTGGATTTCTCCCAAATCTGGAATCAGTCCTTCCGCCGCATATTTTGACAGTCCTCCTGCATAAAGCACGTCTATGGGACGCTCTTTCATATTTGGATGATACGCTTCGCCGTTTAAGCAAAGGTGGCAAAATCCAGCTTCCGCGCATTGCCCGACGTCCGCTTCCATCCCTGCATGGGGAATAAAATCCACCTGTTTCAAATGTGGATAAAAACGACGCATAAAACCAACGTGGTTTTGATCTGTGCAAAGTATCACGGAGGTCTTTGGAGCATTCTTTAAATGAGCGGCATAATGAAAGGGATGATCCATCAATATATTGATATATGGAATATTATTTTCTTCCCAGATATTCTTTCCATTGGAATCCGTCAGGTTATAACCTATATTATTAAATGTCACAACGCCGTCAATTCCCGATACTTCTTTCCGAAGCATACGCATTGCCGGTTCTCCATCCCGGACGTCTATCACGCGGCAGGCGCATCCAAGCTGGCAAAACGCTTCCGAACATGCCGCAATAAACAAATCTATCGTATCATAAATGCCTTGAATAAACAAAAAAGTCTTTTTTGATGATTGATCCATAATTAATATAAAGACCCTGCCTCCTTTATCGGATAATACCGAAACACCGCTTTTCCCAAAATTTTTTCTTTTGCGACAAACGTATTGTCCCAATATCTGGCGTCCCAGGAATTGTTTCTGTTATCACCCAGAACCAGATAGGAGCCTTCCGGCACTTCAAAATAATAAGGCCCTGTCGCCACTGTCCATTCGTCCTTTAAATAAGTTTCTGTCAAAGGCGTCTTGGAACCGTTAATATAAATTTTTGCCTCCCTAATCTCCACCGTTTCACCCGGAAGGCCTACGACCCGTTTGACATAATTTTCTTCCTCGTTATCTGGAAATTTAAAAATGATAATGTCTCCTCGTTCCGGAGACTTTCCATGATAGGCCAAACGGTTTCCAAACAGCCGATCCCCCGTCATAATAGTGTTTTCCATGGAACCGGATGGAATGTTTGCATTGATGATAACATAATTTTTAATAAACAACGCGGCAACAACTGCAAGGCCAATGGTAATGATCCAGCTCAGCACTTCTTTTACTGCCGACTCTTCTTTCTGTCTTTTTTGCATTGCATGATCTTCTGACATACTATTTACGCTGTCCTTTCATGATATATTTATATACTTGCGCTTTTTAGTATAAACCCAATGCCGGTTCCACGCCACTATTTTTTATATAATTTTAAACAATTCCTTTGCGAAACGCTTCCATCATCTCTCCCGTCAGGCTGACGGACGCTTCCGAGCGTTCCTTTGGAAGATTGCTTCTGTCAAACCACTCTGCCTCGGACAATTCTTCCCGGTCTATGGAAATATCCGCATTTCCGTCCGTTTCACAGAAAAATCCCATTAAAAGCGCGTCGGAAAACGACCAGGGCTGACTCTTATAATAGCGAATGTTTTTCACGCAAATCCCTACCTCTTCCATAACTTCCCGCCGTATTGCGTCCTCAAGGCTTTCCCCAATTTCCACATACCCTGCGACAAGCGCATATTTTTTAAAGTCGCTGTGATTTGGCGCATATTTTGTCAATAAAATCTTATCCTCGTTTATCACGCCTACAATAACGCTTGGACAAATCTGAGGATAACATATTCTGCCGCAATTTTGACACCGCATCGCCCGTTCTTTATCATGCGGCTTCATTTTTGTCCCGCAGCATCCGCAGAACTGATGCTCCATATACCATTTACACATCTGGAACCCCGTTACTCCGGCAAATGCTTTCCAAATCGGCCTCACCTTTCGAAGTTCTTCTTTTGCAATATAGTTCCAGGCTTCCGACTCTAAAGCCAGGCTTCCCCGCATACCAAAATACCTAATATCATCTATACCAAAGAGATATTCTGCTTTGATCCATATGTCCGAACATGCCCCGGCCATTTCTCCGACAATCGGATAAACAATCTCTCCATCCTCCATGCGGCACAAAAGCCCTTTTTCATTATAAATCAAAATTATATCGCTCTCGTTCATTTCCCGGCTTCTGTATGCCACGTCATAACGATGCGGCGCAATATCATGAATCATATATCCTCCCGGTCCGCTTGAAAAGCAAAACTTTCTATGTATAATACGTTTCTATTTTTTTCAGCAATCCATCGAAGTCCATCTCCAAAACGTCAGAAAATTCATCCGTTCCAAAACCTGTGTTGAGTACTTCCACATAATAAGAAAAATCATATATAACCTGTTTTCCTGTTTTCTTTAACAAATTATCTCGGATCGCGCCCGTCTTTGCCACCAGACACAAATACTGATAATCTCTGTTGATATACTGCGTATTGTTATTGGGATGCGCATAAGAATAATGCTGCGTCGGCGTTAGCGCAATCAAGTTCTCCAGATAATCCGCAATGGACGGAAATTCATTGGATGGAAATATATGATGAATCTGCGTTGCCGGGTCCATCATATGCCGCTCCTCAGCCAGCTCTGTCTTTCCCCCTCGATATAATTCGTTAAATCTTCTCAGATTCTTTTTCGCACGCAAAATCCGATAATCGCTCAAATAATCTTTCGCAGAAAACGACATTCGCCTTTCATAATCTGCCCTTGTCATATCTTTTGGCTTTTCTGACAAAATATCTCTCCAGTTTTTCTGATTATAAAGAATCATATCCTGTGTAATAATGTCTTTTGAGAGACGCCCGCGCTCCGTACCACGCTTCTTATATTTACAGGCCAGGGGGTTTAGAACTTTGGTAAAAATACGCCCGCACTCCGTCGCCCCGTTAATTCGCGTATTATGAATTGTAAAACTGGCATACGCATCTTTCAATTCTTTATAACTGTTTTTATCCTGCTTTTTGAAAAACTGTTCAAATACATCATAAATATCCGAGTCCCTCAGTACTTTTTCGATATACAAACATAAAAATTGATAGCAGTTTCTCTCCCTGAAGCTAATATATTCCAGCAATTCAAAATTTACAATGGAATAAGCATAACGATTTTTGCAGCTCTCTCCACGAATAATTCCTGCGGCATCCAGAAGTTTGATGGGCTGGCCAAAATACTTATCATATTCATGCAGAGCCTTTTTCACAGGATCGGGCTTACTGAAAATCTGCTGCACATTTTCAACCGTATAATCATTGTACCAGATGTCTTTGACTGTAAAGGCCTTTTGAGGTTGATTTCTTACAAATTCCAAAATGCAGTCGGCCACCAGGCACACAACGTCCATGGTACATTTTTGATCAATCCAGCGTCCGTTATGCGTCTTTCTCACATCATAATCATGTTGGTCCAAAAACTTTTGTATCATTGCAC
>CATOKN010000043.1 GCA_951800425.1 uncultured Lachnospiraceae bacterium | reverse complement strand
CCTATGTACAGTTCCATTTGCTCCAGCATCATGATGCCTCCTTTTCTTTTTTTCTATTATAAGAAAAAAAAGCGTCCAGGAAAAGACCTGATTCCATATTTTCGCCGCAAGTTTTGCTATACATTTGCAGCTTTCGCCTATTTGTGTCAGTCCATGTCCTCTTTTGGAATCAGATAGCCCGACAGACAGCATCCCCAATTTGAATCAATGGTCAGAAATCTGTTCGACGGAGAAGAAAGCACAATATCGCTGATTACGCCCGCGGAAGTCATGTCATGTTTGCTGCAAATCCAATAAATCCTTTCGTTCGCGCGCAGAATATTTAAAATTTGATGATTCCAGTCTTCCCCACTGCCTGAATTGGGAAGCGTTACAGCGCGAATGCGTGGAATTACCGCCTGAAAACGCGTCCGGATTTGAGGCAAATACCGGTTCAAATTGATATTCCCAAGCAGCAGCACGCCAAATCTCGGTTCTGTCAGTGGATCCTTGTGGTTTTGTATTAAATCATGATCTCTGCCATATGTGCAGCGAATCATACAGGAACAGTCCTCCGTTTTCCGGCACGCATGTTTCATTTCTCCCGTTTTCCCTTTACTGAACTCCTGTTCCGTCATATAACTTGTATTTTCAAAAGGCGACGCATGCAGCATCCCCTCAAACATTACAATGACGGGCATGGAAGAAAAGCCAAATTTTCTTAAAAATTCACGAATCAGCCGCTGCATCTGATTTCTGTAATCTTCGTTGGCATTTTCTGACACCTCGGGTATATTCTCAATATGGCTGAAGTAATCCTTTGTAAATTCAGCCAAAAGACGCAAATCCAGTCCATAAACGCCAAAGTAGAATAAACAATCCTGTTTTACCATATATCCGGCGCACATCACCGGAACCGAATAGCCTTCCATCTCCCGGATAATTGCAGCGCGCTCCGCATCTGCCTGTTCAAAGCAAATGGTCTTGTCCATCTCTTCCGGCCTTCGGGTTATCGGCGCGCCGTTTCCGGACAGAAAACAGACGTTTTCAATTCCGCAGCGCTTTAAAAACTGATACGGATCCTGTAAAAACCGGGTCGCAACTTTTCCTGTAAAATTATGCTCCTTAATTTCTTCTCCCAAAACAATTCTTTGAATTGGAGCCAGATAAGGCAGTATAATTGTCTTTATCTTATGATTCTTTAAAATTTCCATCAGCTTATTGATACATCCTGCATTGTAAGAGCCTATCACCAGAATATCTATAACTTCCGGCAGATCTTTCTCATTTTTATAAATAATCAAAGATTCATTTTGCGGCATACTCCGAAAACGATTCCCTGTCATATATACAAAATTTAAATTTTTCTGCCTTTTCTTATCATAAATACTGCCAGTATGAAACAGACCTCCATCCAGATTTTCAAATAAAAACCGAAAATACTTTCCGCGCATATTTCCGCGACTCTCCTTCATAGGGTTGTTTCTGTATACATTAATTATTAATGTTTTTCTTGATTTTTACAAGCCTTTTCTTGACATTTTCGCGTAAGAGTATAATATAGTTAAATATCAGCAAGAAAGGAAACAGGTATTCCATTATGAAAAAAATCGTATTAACCGGAGGAGGAACTGCGGGTCATGTTACGCCAAACATCGCCCTGCTTCCCGGGCTGTTGCAAAAATCTTTTGACATTAGCTATATCGGCTCTTACAAGGGAATTGAAAAAGAACTGATTGAGGCCGAACACATACCTTTCTACGGCATTTCTTCCGGAAAGCTGCGCCGTTATCTGGATTTAAAAAATCTCTCGGATCCGTTCAAAGTTATAAAAGGATTGGGCCAGTCCGTCCGCATTCTGCGCAGAATAAAGCCAGACATCGTATTTTCCAAAGGCGGTTTCGTCTCCGTACCGGTTGTTTTAGCGGCGAAATTCTGCCGCATTCCCGTCATCATTCACGAATCCGATCTTACGCCCGGACTTGCCAATAAAATCGCAATTCCGTCCGCGCGAAAAGTCTGCTGCAATTTCCCTGAAACTTTAAAATATCTTCCCAAAGAAAAAGCCGTTCTGACAGGATCGCCGATTCGCCGCGAACTTCTGTCCGGAAATCCAAATGACGCCCGCTCTTACTGCCGTTTTGATTCTGAAAGGCCCGTTCTCTTAATTATTGGCGGAAGCTCCGGTTCAAAAGCCATTAACGACGCTATCCGGTCGCAGCTTTCCGCTCTTTTGAAAAGCTTTCAGATTATACACCTTTGCGGCAAGGGCAATCTGGACAACAGTCAAAACCACGTCAAAGGCTATGTTCAGTTTGAATATGTCAGCCAACAGCTCAAAGACATGTTTGCCCTCGCGGACGTTGTGATTTCCCGCGCCGGTGCAAATGCCATCTGTGAGCTGCTCGCTTTGCACAAACCAAACATTTTGATTCCCCTCTCTGCCGCAGCCAGCCGCGGAGATCAGATTTTGAATGCAAGATCATTTGAAAAGCAGGGATTTTCCTATGTAATAGAAGAAGAAAATTTAACCGCCGAGACGCTGCAGACTGCAATTGACGACGTTTTTGGAAAAAAAGAGGCTTATATCAGCGCAATGAAAAAAAGCGGCCAGATAGATTCTATCCAGACAATTTTAAACCTCATTGAAAAGGAGCTGCGTTAACGCAGCCCCTTTGCTATTTCATTGCAAATTTCTTTCATCTCATCGTCTGTAAACGTCTCATGACTCCAGGTTAAAATATCGTCATTCTTCATGTTTTTATAACGCGGAATCAAATGCAGATGAAAGTGAAACACCGTCTGCCCTGCTACTTCTCCATTATTTTGCACCAGATTAAAGCCGTCGCACTGCAAAATCCGCGTCATTTGAATCGCCAGCTTTTTTGCAAGCTTCATAGCCAGTCCCACCGTCTCTTCTTCAATCTCATACAAATCTGCATAATGCTCTTTTGGAAGAATCAGCGCATGGCCCCTCGAAGCCGGGGCTGCGTCCAAGATCACCCGAAACGTCTCGTCCTCATAAATTGAATTTGCAGGGATTTCCCCGTTCGCCAGTTTGCAAAAAATACAGTTGCTGTCTTTCATTGTTATACTCTCCTTTTCCTGTCGAATTTTGTACTATAATTTTTATTGAATTTACCTATATATAATGATAAGCTTATTGCAAATTCGCTGGGCGCAGATAATGGGAGGCGGTCCTATGACAAACGAAGATTATCAGAAAATCTTTCATGAGATTAAAAATAACATCACATTTATCAGCAGTTCTTTGCAGTTAGTAGAAAAAGCGCATCCTGAAATTGAAGCTTTTCCTTATTGGAAAGATTCCATGCAGGAAGTAAACGCCCTCAAAAACATGCTGATTGATCTCTCTTCGGCGCGCCTTTGCGATGATCTGGATTTACAGAAGCTGTCTCCGGAAATCATTCTGCCTGAACTGATTCATTCCTGTATGACGCTTTTCGATTCTGACGATTTTTGCTGCGGCATGGAATTTGAATCCTCTCTGCCGAAAATCTTAATCGACCCCCATCGGCTCAAACGCGTCCTTTTTAATCTGATCAAAAATTCTTTCGAAGCAATGGATGGTTCCGGTAAAATTCAATTCGCTTTCCGCAAGGAAAATACATTTCTTAAAATCAGCTTAACCGATAATGGAGGAGGCATTCCCAAGGAATACCTCCCAAAGCTTTTTACTCCTTTTGAAACGACCAAGCAAAGCGGTACAGGACTTGGCCTTTTAATTGCCAGACAAATCATCGAAGCCCATGGCGGTCATCTGACCGTTGACTCCCTCCCGGGCGTCGGATGCACATTTTCCATTTATCTTCCCTTTACATAAAGCTTATTTATCCAAAATCAAATAATGTATCCAGCATGCGAAGCGTTTTAAAATTGCCTTTGGCAGTCATTGTTCCTGTCATAAACGCCCGCTGAAACGTCATTCTGCCTTTGACGATGCTGTCCATAACGTCGGAGCCAAGTCTCGCGTACACGTCAATGTCGTCTTTATTGCCATAACGGCACTCCAGCGCGTCATTCTTTACATCCAGATATAAGGGCTGCTTATTTCCTTCTATCATAAAAAGATAAGAAGCCGAAAATCCATCCACAGGCATAAAATGGCTCTCAAATTCTTTTATATACATTCGGTCTTCTTCTTCGCTGCTTTTTCCCAGAATATCTTTAAACATAGACGCCAGTTCTTCAATATCTTCTTTTTGCTTCTTTACATAAGTGTCGTCGGAAACATATTTCGAAAGCTGCTCGCTTTCCTGCGGCGTCAAATCCATAGACTGCGTCCGCAGCACCGTCTGCTTAATCGCCTGATTGCTGCTTGGCAGAACTTTAATCTTTTGAGATATGGAACGGTAAAGATCTTCTGCTTTCTTCTCGATAATCAGCGTATATTCCTGATTCATTTCAAAAGTTACCAAATCCTCTACGTAACCGCAAAGCCCGCTGCACGGCTGCCCGCCGAGAATCACCCAGGCATTCTCCAGCACAACGCATCCTTCGCGTTCGCCATACGTCGTCGACATCACAATCGGCTGCATATACAAAGAACTCATCCGTTCTTTATCCCCATACAGCCAGCAGGCGTCCAAAAACTGCTGCATATAGCCGCCAATGCCCAGCCATTCCACCGTAGTCGCCAGAATAATGCCATCTGCTTCTTTAAACGTATGAGGAAGCGTGTAAATATCATTCTTATGCTCATAGATGTTGAACCGCTCCACCGTCACCCGAAGCTCTCTTAACACATCTTCCACCTTATTCAAAACGTATAAAGTAGGATCGTCCAATAATCCTCTCCCGCCATAATAAGTATTAATTTTCATTATTTCCTCCATTCAATGGGATGTCTGCCTGTATGTCTACCTCTTTAGTATATGGTTTTCTTTTCTTAAAAGCAACGATTTTTGAAAGGATGGCAAAAATACAGCCAATGACAATGCCTCCGAGAAATCCTCCGATATGTCCCCAGTTGTCTACGCCAGCCGTGGAAAACCCATAGTACAGGCTAAGCGCCGCCATCCCAAACAGCCCCTTAAGCGTCAGGCCCTCCACCTGTCCCTTGTGCCAGACCGCCCATGCGATTAAGCCGCCCACAACGCCAAACACGGCTCCGGACGCTCCTGCGGATACCGCAATATCCCCCGCGTTCATCTCCTGCCAGACGGAAAGCAGACTGCCGCACAATCCGGACGCAAGGTACAGGATTCCAAACCGCACGCCTCCCAGCACATACTCCAGACGCATCCCCATCAAACCCAGCATCAACATATTGTTACACAGATGCTGCGCCCCGAAATGGAGAAACATACTGGTAAACAGCCGCCACCATTCCCCATTTTCCAATATGAACGGCGCATACGACGCTCCGTGTTCCAGCATAAACAGACTCTCCTGCGTGCTGCCCAAAGCTTCCAGAATCATCCAGACAGCCACGTTGATCAAAATCATAAGAATCGTTACAACCGGCGCTTTGCCTTTCTTGTTTTCTTTCATGGGATACCTCTGCATTTTTTATTCCATTATAAAACATGCCGCGTTTTTTTCAAGCTGTTTCTGACTGCAAAGGAACATTTTTTATCGCGGCCCTTTATACGAAACGGTACGCCTCTTTTGCAAAGGAAATTCTATCATTTTTCTCAAGACGCACTTTTTCTTTATAATTCAGCATCTCTCCATTATAATACGTGCCGTTTGTAGAATTCAAATCCTCCAGATAGTAATTATCCTCCTCTTTTGTAATGCGCGCGTGGATTCTGCTTACCGTATCATCCAAAATTACCCCGTCTGCCTCTCCTCTGCGGCTCCCAATCAAAAAAACAGGCGGCCGTATCTTTAAATTCTGCCCGTTTCCGCTTCCTTCGTACTTAAGCTCGCCAAGCGTCTGTTCTATCTCGCTTCCCAGCAAAACCGTCTCGCTTCCCGTCTTTTCCCCGGACTCTTCCGGAGAAAATACATATGTTTTTTCAAAATCATTTTCTTTTTTTAGCAAAAAGCTTCTTTTTTTCTTGTTTTTTCTGCCGCGCGTTATTTTTTCAATATTTTTTCCAACATCATATTTCCGCAACACTTCCTTTACACAGGACGCTCTTTTCGTAAGTTCTTTTTTTTCTTCTTCCGCTTCCAAAATCACTTTCGAATGCTCCTTTTCTTTCGATTGTACGTCCTGCGGCTCTCCTTGTGCAAAAAGAATTTTCAGCATTTCTTCCAGCTTGGCTCCATCCTGCTGGCTTTTTTCATACACTTCATAGCAAAGCTGCGCCTCTTCTCTTTGCCCGTGCTGCATGTGGGAAATGTAATATTCCATAAACTCGCGCAGCGCTTTTTCGGCGTCTGTTTTTTCAAATGGCATATAACAAAATGAAATTCCCTCTCCGGCCGCATCCACAAAAATTTTTTCCGGCGCAAGGGAAACGCCGTTATCGCTTAACAAATATTCTCCCGCCGCATCTAGTGCGGCGGACAGCGCAGAAAGAATTTTCTTTAGAAGCTCCTTTCCCTCCTGTCTGCGCTCCATCCAATCCGAAAGCGCCTGTCTGCCGCTGATGTCATACCAGAACTGCGCGCATGCGTCCGACTCCGTCATCCGAACCGGCACAAAACCCGGAATTTTATATTCTGACATCATGACATATTCATACTCGCTTATATCTGCGCGCGCGTGTAAAATCATATAGCTTCTTCCCTGATGCCTTTTGTACTCTGTCATTTCCATTCCTCCAAAACCTTTTCCGCAAATTTCATATTCCACACTTTTTCTTCCGCGCAAAATGACGCGTCCCATCCGCTGACAGACGACTGTTTTGCGCGGTCATACAAATCATATCCCATATAAATCGGCAAAAACAAAACGGCAATTACAAGCGGCATCAGCAATGCCAGTTCTACCGTATAGGACGCCTCCTGTTTTTTCATCTTTACACCTCACCAAATCATTCGAAACACATAGGCCAGCAGCAAAAACGGCACAAGCGGAAGCCTCTCGTTTCCTTTGTCTCTTTGTATTGCCAAAACGAAAAGTCCGGCCGCCGCCGCCAAAAGAAATGAAAAAATCATCAAAAACAGATTTTCCGCAACTGTCATCGTGGGAATCAACGAAAATTCCTGATACACCATAGCGATATGACATGCCGCCGCATCTGCTGCATCTTTTATAACCACTTCTTTTTCATCCACATGAATCGTCCCTTTATCCAGTCTGTACACACCGGTAACGATTTTCATCAATGTGGATTTACCGGCACCATTGGAACCGAGCAGTCCCAATACCTCTCCCTTTTTGATGCCAAAGGTAATTCCCTTTAGCACTTCATTTTTAAAGAAAGACTTATGAATATCCGTCAGCTGAAGGGCATATCCTCTTTCTTCTACCATTCAGGCCACCCGACCCTTCTTCCATCTGTGAAATAGATTCCTTCTACTTTTGGCTCATTTTTAGAGATACCGCTAACCGGCACCACGTAAGCTCTCGTAACAAACATCTGGGCCCGGAAGCCAAAGACAACCGTATCTCCCACATTGATTTTCTGTTCTTTTCCCGGGTTCAATATGCCGTAATAATCAATTGCTTTTGGTTTCGGCATTTCACAGGAAATCCGGCATTTGAGCGCATCATCTCCATCCCGGCCCACACAGGCCTGTACATCATAGTCATCAAAGACAGGATCAATGTACATGCCGCCTCCATAACAATAGGGTTTCCCTCCATAAAAATGAGAAACTTCAGAAACGTAAATATATCCTGGCATCTCCGGCATATCTTCATAAGCATGAATTGGTGTTGTTCCGGTCAGACCATGTCCCGGCTCCACCTGTATGACACCGTCTTCAGCAAGCCTTTTAAAAATATGACTGGAAGTGGTTCCCGGGGCATTTACTTCTATCTCAGGATATCCATGGTTTCTGAGATAATCCGCAGTCTTTATCAAAGTATTATAATTATGTGTAGCTTTCACCGTTTTACTTTCCACATCATAGAGCTGGGCAGGAAATGTGGCAATTCCCGCAAAATGAAGGCCTTTCATTTGCTGAATTTCTTTTGCAGTTTCCAATATCGTCTCTGTTGGGAATCCGGCCTCATGTCCCCGGTAAAAAGAATCATCTTCTCCGAATATCCTGACCATAATATTCTGTTCTCTGCCTGAATCTGTTACTTCTGAGACCGCTTTTGCCTTCTCAAGGTTATATACCATCCAATAGCGAGGATTTAGTTTTGCCGCAGCTTTTGTCTCCGCAAAAGGAACCTGTACCAAATGACCCAGATGTCCGATCTCCATACCGGATGCTGTCATCGGTCTTGCATCACTCATATCCACACAGACACCCGCGCGGATACCCGCATCCACCATAGCTTTGATTGCCACCGGATTTCTTCCGATCTGTTTTGTCATGGCAAATACTTTCAGATGATACCGTTCCCCTTCCTCCGCCATTAACTTTGCATTATAGGAAATCGTATCAATATCCAGAACATAGCTGTTAGCAGGAATCAAACCTTTTTGATGGAGCTCAACTCCTGTCTGAATCAGTTTCGGATTTCTTTGTATTATTTTGTTTAAAAACATGTTGCCCCTCCTAATCGTTTTTTGACTCCCGTAAGCTCAGGGATACGGCCAGTATGATAATCAATCCTCTCGCCATCATCTGTTCTGATACCGTCAATCCCATCAGCAGCAATCCATTATTCAACATACCAATCACGATGGAACCGATAATTGTCCCTACAATCGTTCCTTTTCCCCCGGAAAAACTCGTTCCTCCGATGACCACTGCGGCGATAACAGACATATTGTCGTTCTCACCGAGTGTATATCTGGCTCCATTCAGCCTTCCTGCGTACAGGATTCCTGCAAACGCTGCCGCCACACCACAAAGTGTCATCGCCCAGAGCTTGATCTGATCTACTTTGATGCCTGAATATCTGGCAGTGGATTCATTTCCTCCCACAGCAAGAACTGCCCGCCCAAAAGAAGTCTTTCTGTAGAGAATGTGTCCCAGTATCATAATGACAATCGTCCAAAGAAATAACGTAGAAATGGGGCCGATGTCCCCGGAACCAAATATGAAGTTAAAGTTCGCATTAATAATAGGTACTGCCTCCAGATTTGTCATTGTCCTGGCAATTCCGGCAAAAACACTGCTTGTCCCCAATGTAACTAGAAATGCCGGAATCCTCACTTTTGCTACGACAATGCCGTTTAGAAATCCACTGACAAATCCTACAAGAAGACCACAGATCGCCGCCGGAATCCAACCTGTCACCCGAAGCATCAAAGCCGTTGTAAGTGCTGACATTGCCACCACTGAACCGGTAGATAAATCAATCAGACCGGCAGATATGGCAAAGGTCATTCCTACGGCAGCTACTGAAATCATTGCTGTCTGTCTTAATATATTCATGATATTTCCATAGGACAAAAATCCCCTGTCCCGCAGAATAATTGAAAACACAACCAATACCGTTATGAAACTGATATAAACGATATATTTTTTATAATCAAATTTCTTTGCCATTTCTCTGCCGTCCTTTTCACTTTTTACTTACCGATCATCTCCATAACGCTCGCATCAGGATCTTTATTCAACGATTGGTTCCACGCTTCTACCATATTATCTTTTGTCATGGAAACAGTGCCACTGAGAACATAGGCCGGAGCTTCTTCTCCC
>CATOKN010000042.1 GCA_951800425.1 uncultured Lachnospiraceae bacterium | reverse complement strand
ATATGACGTGGGGGCTTTTGATTTTCTCCATTGGTCTGCTTACGATGTTTGGCGGCGCGCTTTTGGCTGTCTGCTCGGTGGATTTGAAAAGGACGCTTGCCTGTTCTTCCATGTCGCAGATCGGATTTATTCTGGTCGGAATTGGGATGCAGGGGATTTTGGGCGAAGAAAACGCGCTGGCTGCGCGGGGAAGCTTTTTGCATATGGTCAATCATTCTCTGATTAAGCTGGCGTTATTTCTAATAGCCGGAGTCGTGGTTATGAATCTCCATAAATTGAATCTCAATGAAATCCGGGGATTTGGAAAGAGAAAGCCGTTTTTAAAAATATGCTTTCTTTCCGGCGCGCTTGGCATTTCCGGGATTCCGCTGTTTAACGGCTATGTCAGCAAAACGCTTTTGCATGAGAGCATCGTGGAGGGCATAGAGGCGGCGGAGGAGCTTTCCGGTTTCCTTAAGATGTCGGAATGGGTCTTTTTAATCAGCGGCGGCATGACGCTTGCCTATATGACAAAGCTGTACGTAGCGGTTTTTGTGGAGGAAAACAGAGACAAAAAGGAGCAGGAACGCTTTGATAATATGAAGCGTTATATGAGCCCTTTAAGCGCGTTTGCGATTGGAGGAGCCGCCGTGATTCTTCCGGTACTGGGCGTCGTGCCAAATCTGACGTCGGATGGCCTGGCCAATCTTGGGCAGGGCTTTATGCGGGTAAGCGGAGAAATTCACCAGGTTTCTTATTTTAGCCTGGCCAACCTCAAGGGAGGGCTGATTTCGATTGCAATCGGCGTTGTTTTATATGGGATGATCCGAAAGCTTATGATGACCGGAAAATACGGCGTCCGGGACTATAAGGACGGATGGCCGGCGTGGCTGGACTTGGAGGAGCTGTTGTACCGTCCGCTTCTGCTTCGCGTTCTGCCGTTTATTTGCAGAGTGGCATGCAGAATTTTAGACAGTCTTGTGGACGCGGTTGTCCTGATTTTGCGAAAGAGCGTGTATAAAGACAGGAAGATTCCGCATGAGCTGGCGGAGGGAACGGAATTTACGCATTTGCTGGGGCTTTTGTTTGACTGGGCGCGCCGTATGAAGAGAAAGATTCTGCGCCAGCAGGAGCCGGAGCATGAAGTTTCTTATGAACATAAGATTGCGATGCAGCGGGAGAAATTTATGGAGACAAATGCAATTATCCAGAGAAGCCTTTCGTTTGGGCTGCTGCTGTTTTATGTGGGACTGGTGTTTACGCTGATTTATCTGTTGTATCTGGGACGCGGATAGACAGTGGAATAATAAAGAGAGGAATTGAAAAATGGAAGCATATAATGTGTTTAAAGATTTGGCGATTATTATTTTTGCAGCGAAGATGTTTGGAATTCTGGCAAGGAAGTTTAAGGCTCCTCAGGTTGTGGGAGAAATTCTTGCCGGGCTTTTGATTGGGCCGGGCGTGCTTGGGCTTGTGCAGCAGTCTGATTTTTTGGTGCAGATGGCGGAAGTGGGCGTCGTGCTTTTGATGTTTTCCGCGGGTCTGGAAACGGATTTAAAGGAGCTGTTAAAAACAGGGCCGGTGGCGTTTCTGATTGCATGCGCGGGCGTGTTTGTCCCGCTGCTTGGCGGTACGCTTTTGTATATGGGATTTTACGGAGCGTCGCCCTGGGGCTCTGAAGATTTTTATATAGCGGTTTTCATCGGCGTTATTATGACGGCCACAAGCGTCAGCATAACGGTGCAGTCGTTAAAGGAGATGGGAAAACTAAAAGGCCGGGTAGGGACGACGATTTTAAGCGCGGCGATTATTGACGATGTCATTGGAATTATTGTTTTGACGTTTGTCATCGGATTTAAAAATCCAGATTCCAATCCGGGAAGCGTTGTGTTTTCCACCGCGCTGTTTTTCCTGATGGCGTTTGCGGTCGGCATCGTTGTTTACCGGGTATTTAAGATACTTGACGACAGGTATCCCCATACGCAGAGGATTCCGATTTTAAGCCTTGCGCTGTGCTTTTTCTTCGCTTATGCGGCGGAGCATTATTTTGGAATTGCAGATATTACGGGAGCCTACGTGGCGGGCATCGTGCTTTGCTCCATTCGGGATTCTTCTTACATAGACCAGAAGATGGAAATCAGCTCTTATATGATTTTCGGGCCGATCTTTTTTGCAAGCATTGGCTTTAAAACGAGCATCGACCATCTCGGCGGCAGTATGCTGTTGTTTTCCGCAGGATTTGTCGTTGTGGCGCTGCTTGCGAAAATCGTTGGCTGCGGGCTGATGGCAAGGCTTTGTAAGTTTTCGTTTCCGGACAGCTTAAAAATTGGCGTCGGCATGATGACGCGCGGCGAGGTGGCGTTGATTGTGGCGCAGAAAGGCTTGTCGGTGGGCCTTTTGACGTCGGAATATTTTACATCGGTGATTCTTTTGATTATCGCTTCCAGCGTTTTTACGCCGATTCTGCTCAAGATTATGTATGCGCGGGAAGATGCGCGGCAGGGCGCGTAGTGTTGGAGTTTCTGTGATAGAGCAGAAGAGACAGGAGTTGGAACAGCCAGGTATATAAGGCGCAAAGTCTTCCGAAAGGGGAGGGCTTTGCGCCTTTTTTGAAAGATTTTTCGTAATAGTTAGAAACAGGTATCTTTGGGAGGACATGGATCATTTCCATAACTGTCTTTGTCACGAATCTGACCGTTGCGTCCATGTATTACTAATTCGCTTTGCTGGTTTATAGCCAGATCACGACTTCGCTTAAATGGTTGTATAATGTTTCCAAGGGATTCTTGCCGGATTTATCTTTGCAAGAAAGCGTACAATATCGCGTCTGCCATCATAAATGGGAATGCCATGTGAATTTTGAGCCATTAGTATTATTGGAATGTTTCCAAAAAATGGGACAATACCTGTACGTATATTCTCTTTGGAAAGGCTTGTAAGTACCTGCGGTTTGACTGCTGCAATCGCAAATGTAACACCCTGTTCCCTGATTTTTGCACCATGAAAATGCATTGGCTTAACCTCCTTTTATATTTACTCGGAAGAGGCAAAACCTTTCAAAATGATTGCAAACTTTAGCAGAGTGTGTTATGATTCAAATGCGACTTTGAATTTGCGAAAGCATTTTCATTTTGAAAGAGGGTGGTCTTACAGACCATCTTTTTTTGCCATACAATTAGCAAACTTAAGAATAGAATGCTAACGCTCCTGTCTTAAAGATAGCATAGAAAAATTGGAATGTCAATAATAAATGTGAAAAAATCACAAATATATATGAATCAATTTGGAAATAGCTTAAATTTCATGACTTTTGGATTGACTTTGGTGAATAAATCACATTATAATACATATGCTATATATGTAAAATTGAGAAAGAGGGTATTGCCATGTTGGTTGGATTTTCTGTATGTAATTATAAGTCATTTAAATCTGGACAAAAAATATCATTTGAGGCAAGTAAAATTACAAGGCATAAAGAACATGTTATTGTAAAGAAGAATAAGAGAATATTAAAAAGCGGGTTGATTTTTGGAGCAAACGCAGGAGGTAAGAGCAATCTGGTAAAAGCGATTCACTTTTCCAGAGAAATAATATTGAACGGATTAGATAAAGTGAATTTAAGCAAAAGTCACTTCCGGATTGAGAATGATATGTATAAGCAGCCAGGTATATTTGAATATCGTATTATCGTAGGAGATGCGGAGTATTCATATGGGATCGTTATTTCTTATTTAAACAAGGTTATATTAAGTGAATGGTTGATGAAAATAGAGAATTCCAATCATGAAACATATCTTTTTAATCGAGAAGTTGACGAGAATAATATCAGCCATGCTGAAAGCGAGGTTGAGTATTCTAATATAGATGAGAAATATAAAATGGATTTCTATTTAGAGGGATTTTCTGAAAATATTACAGAACCTTATAAAAGAAAATCCATATTAAGCGATATTGCTTTACGAGCAAGTGAAAAGGAAGGTGTATTTGCAGAAATCAGAAAAGTTTATGAATGGTTTGAGGACATCATAATTTTATTCCCAAATTCCAAGTACAACGGGTTAAATGAAGTGGCGGCGGATGATAGTAAGAAAATATTTTTTTCAAATATGGTAGATTATTTTGACACAGGAATAGAATCTGTTGAGGGTGAAAGTCAACAAATGAATTTTGACAAAATATTAGATAACATCCCCAGAGAAGATGCTGAAAAAATAAAAATTGATATTTCTAATGCTGCGAATGAACATCCAATTATGTTTAGAATAAATAAACAAGTATTTGAATTGAGAAAAGATGCATACGGAAATATTGTTTATAATAAATTGGTGCTGAATCATGGAAACGAAGATGATATGTTTGATTATAATGACGAGTCAGACGGAACAAAAAGACTATTTGACCTGATACCTTTATTTTATGAAAACAGGAAAATAAGTTTAATTCTTATCGACGAAATTGATAGAAGCCTTCACACAAATTTAACCAGAAAATTTCTTGAAAAATTTTATGAGATTGTGGAAGGAAGAGATTGTCAGTTGATTGCCACAACGCATGATTCAAATTTATTGGATTTAGAGTTGCTGAGACAAGATGAAATATGGTTTGTAGAGCGTCAGGATGATCATAGTTCGAAGATATTTTCTTTAAATATATTCAAGGAAAGATTTGATAAAAAAATTGATAAAGAATATTTAATAGGCAGATATGGTGCGATTCCAATTTTTAATGAAAGATTTACATTGGAGAATATAGATGACGAATAAATACAGGTTAAGTTCGAATGCCTTTGAGCGCGAGAAAGAAGATGAAAAAATAAAGCCACAAAAAATCTTTTTCTTGTCAGTAGAAGGAAATGCGACAGAAAAAGAATACTTTCAGGGAGTTTCTGCCAATAGACGCCGTTTGGGTATAGATGCGATTGTAGATGTGGAGGTATTGAATCGGAGTAGAAAAGACACGAATAGCGCGCCTCAGCAGGTGATAGAACTTTTGGAAGAGTACCTTAGATTAAGGGAAAGTGGAAATGAGACATTGATTTCAGATATACCAGAGGAATTCGTTCAAAAATATGGAGTGGACTTCATTGAAAATTTTCTCGGTAATGGTACAGGAATTACGAAAAAGCAAAGAAATGATTTTGTAACAGATTTGCTTAAAATTGGATATGATATACATTACAGAAAGTATTTAAAAGAATATAATAGTAATTCAGACGAATTTGCAATTCTGATAGATAGAGATGCCAAAACTCACTCTGAGAAAAATATGCTGGAATGTATTCGACATTGCCAGAAAAATAATTATGCATGTTATATTGCGAATCCTCTTTTTGAATTCTGGCTGCTTTTACATTTGTCAGATGTCAAGGAAGAATATGCCGATAGATTAGAGGAGATAAAAGAGAACAAAAAAGTCTCCAATAATCATACGTTTGTGAGTCGGGAAGTATCAGTAAAGGCAAATCATGGCAAAAGCGGGATTAATTTTAAAAAAAATTATTTGCCTAATTTTAATATTGCAATAGAAAGAGCCAAAAAATTTGCTTCAGATGAACAGGAGTTGCTTGATCATATAGGATGCAATATTTGGAAACTCCTGGAATTGATGAGGGAGTACAAAAAGTAATTGGAAATTACATATACTTGCTAAGCAAATCGAAATATTCCTTTTTGTCCCGTAAAAATGCAAATTTTTCTTCCTTTTCCAGGGCTTCCAAAAGGGTATTTCGTAAGTTTTGGCTAAAATCTACGGGGAGAGGATTCTTTTTGATATGCGTAAACAGTATGGAATCCGCCAAAAGGCAGGGCTTTGATAAAGAAGCAAGCATGGCTTCTAAGATCCGGAAGCATTTCTCTGCGTCCCGCTCTTCTACGGCGACGCTCATTGCGACAGACTGCGCGCTGTATTCCCAGTTGTAGACGCCCATGATTTTTTGGGCATAGTCCGCCAGATCCCAGGCCCGACTGGAATCATTTTCCCGGACGGCGGCCGTTGCAAGCTGATCCAGCATCAGAAAAACCTCCTGAATGGAAGCGGAAAGCTTTTGCTCCAGCAGTTGGGAGGCTTCGCCGTTTTTATTCTGTTTCATATACAGGGAAATCAAAAGCAGACGTTTATCCAGCGATTCATAGTCGGGGAGCGCGGCAATCAGCGCGTTTGCGCCGTCGAAGTCGTTGTTTTGAATTTTTTCTGACGCGAGCGCGTATTTTGCCCGGTTTGCGTACAAAACGTCCGTACTGTCTGCGGCCTGCTCATAGAGCCGTCGGGCGTAATCGCCATATTTCTCATAAAGATTTTTTTCACATGGAATCATCAGCGTAAGGCCGCGCAAAACGGCTGCAAGCTGATACAAAAGTTCTCCATGGCCAGGATATTCTCTGGCTTTTTCCTGAATCATCAGAAAGGCTTTTTCTATGCCGTCCGATTTATTCTTTGTGGCTGTTTGGGCAATTTCATTTAAAATAGAAGCAATGTCTTCTTTTGTTAAAGTCTCCCGAAAGCACAGAAGCGTATTCAAATCTGTTTTTAACAGGCGGGCCAGCGGAGGAAGGAGTGTGATGTCCGGGTATGTCATGCCGGATTCCCATTTGTTGACCGCGGGCGCCGTTACGCCAAGGCGGGCGGCGACTTGTTCCTGCGTATAGCCAAGCTCTTTTCGTTTCTGACGGATCCTGTCTTTGATTTGCATGCGAGATTCTCCTTTTTGCTGTCTGATGCTTTTATTATAGCGGGAATATCTGACGGTGGCTATTGAATGGATTTTATATTTCCGACCTCCTTTTTTTACCGCCGGTTAAATCAGGAACGCAGACATTCTTCCCATTCTTTTTCTTTGAATCCGACAAGAATTGTAGAGTCAGAAACCAGAATCGGCCGTTTTATGAGCATGCCGTCCGTTGCTAAAAGCCGATACTGTTCTTCTTCGCTCATATCGGAAAGCTTATCTTTTAAGCCAAGTTCTTTGTAGAGGTTTCCGCTGGTATTGAAAAATCGTTTCAGCGGCAGACCGCTTTTTTTGTGCCAGTCTTTCAGCTCTTCAACAGTCGGGATCTCTTCCCGGATGGGACGCGTTTCGTAGGATATTTTTTGTCCGTCCAGCCAGTTTCTGGCTTTTTTACAGGTGCTGCATTTTGCGTATTCAATTAATTGCATAAGGGTTCTCCTTTTTCTTTTCAAATATAGAAGTTTCTTATTTGTTAGTCTGAGATAGACTCTGTCTGGAATTATGCCAAATTTTATAGAAAAAAGCAAATATAAGTGTTTTGGTATTATTTTCTTTTGGATTCTGCTCATCATGAAAAATAGTCCTACTTACATTTTTGCAGAATAGGACGAATGCATTCTTTTAAATTTCTTTACAATTTCTATTTCATTGTTTCGATCAATGACTGCAGCGCATGGAGCTGTTTGTCTGATAAACCGGTTGTATCAAGTATGATGCCTGTAGTTTGTATGTTGTTTCCCAAGAGATAATCTGTTGTGCAGTGATAGAGATGTGATAATGCAAGAATGTTTTCTGTGCTGGGTGTTCGCTCGCCTGTTTCATAACCGGATATGATGGAGGATGATACACAGAGTTTATTGGCAACTTCTTTTTGGGAAAGATTGTATTTCAAACGCAGCATTTTCAGTTTCTGTGGCAATCCTTTGATCATAAATGCACCTCCTACAGACATTGTAATTGGAAACGGAACACATTAGGGGCTGATAATAGCACTTAAAGTGTTGACCAAAAACACTTATTGTGGTATATAAGAAGTAATTATTTGTATATTTTTAACTTTTCATAACAGAGTTAACCTTGAAAAAATTTCCGACAGCGAAAAGCAGACAGAAAAAAGACAGTGACGAATGAAAAGCATGGGGAAGGAGGTGGCAAATATGCGTGGTGAAAATGATGCAAAGTTGTACCAGCTAAACGTAAAAACCTGCTGTCATATGCTGTCAATGTCAGTGGGAATGATGATGGAAATGACGGCATTTGGCAAACTGTCGGAAACGACAGGGCGCAAAGCTAAAGGGACTAAGGCGCAAGACGCGCTAAGTCAGCCTGGTCGCTAATTAATAAAAGCAAACCGTCGGAAACGGCGGGACGCAAAGCCATGGGGGCTAAGGTTTTTATGCTAAGTCAGCCCGGCCGCTAATTAAATTAGCAAACCATTGGAAACGGTGGGACGCAAAGCTATGGGGGCTAAGGTGCTTCGGTACTAAGTCAGCCCGGCCGCCGGACACTTTGCATCCGTGTGTTATCTGCAAAGAAAGGAAGTTAAGATGAATACAATGAAAGCGATAAGCAAATGCGGTTTTGCTCAGGTTCTTTTTCTGACGACGCAAATACATATGTCCCAGAGAACCGCTTTTGCCACGGACATTGAGGCTGACGGCAGGAAATTGACAATCACTTTAGATATGCCGGAGAGATTGAAATAAGGTGCCGGTTTTTTGTGGCGGTAAAAAATGTGTTTTTAATATATGGAACATGGCACGGTCAGGAGAGGAGAAAAGCAACTATGAACAGAAAGAATATGATAAAAGGTTTTGCTGCAGCAGGCATTGCGCTTGGCGGAGCCAGCGTATTGCAGGATGCGGATCTTGTTTATGCGGCTGAGCTTGAGCAGGCAGAAGAGGAAAAAAACGGCGAGATAGTAGTTGAGTTGGAAGATGTGGAAAGCGACGAGGATTTTACATCAGAAGCTTTAGATGAAAGCACAAGTGAATCTTTATTCGTTGACGAGGAGTTAGCATCGGAAACTGTGGAAGAGATACCGGAACTTGAGACTCCGATCGAAACGCCAATGGAAACGCCGGTTGAAGAACCAACAGAAACGCCGGAAAGCGAGGCGTTTAACGAAGAGTTGGGTTCAGAAGTTTTAGAGGATGAGACGGAAACAGAAGATATTACGTCGGAAGCGCCGGAGACGGAAGATTTGTCTGCACTGGCAGAAGAAGCGCTGGAATCAAATGAAACTGTGTCTGAAGGGGCAGATGCAGAAGATGGTTTAGAAGTGTTGAACAGTCGTTTGTCTTATGGAGAAAGGTCACGGTTGGCTGAGGACGAGGATGAGTGGCCGGATGGGAAACTGCCTTTTTTGCCAGTTTATAAGCCTACGGAAAGCAGATATTTTTGGTATTTGCTTTTGTCGGGTAATGGCAATAAGATTAGGGACTGGTATCAGTGGTATCGGAATCATGGGGGAGAAGTTGATGATACGATAGAAAGTGTTTTGGCCAGTACGGAGGCGAGTACAGGAGTAAGTACGGAGGCCAGCACAGGGTTAAGTACGGAGTTGAGTGCTGAACAGAGTACGGAGTTGAGTGCTGAACAGAGTACAGAATTGAGTACGGAACAGAGTACGGAGTTAAGTACGGAGCAGAGTACAGAACAGAGTATGGAGTTGAGTGCTGAGCAGAGTACGGAATTGAGTACGGAACAGAGTACCGAGTTGAGTACGGAGCAAAGCGCCGAGTTAAGTACGGAACAGAGTGCTGAGTTGAGTACGGAACAGAGTACAGAATTGAGTACGGAACAGAGTACAGAATTGAGTACGGAACAGAGTACGGAGTTAAGTACGGAGCAGAGTACAGAATTAAGCACGGAACAGAGTACGGAGCAGAGTACGGAGCAGAGTACAGAATTAAGCGCTGAGCAGAGTACGGAGTTAAGTACGGAGCAAAGTACGGAATTAAGTACGGAGCAAAGTACGGAATTAAGTACAGAACAGAGTACGGAGTTAAGTACTGAGTTAAGTACGGAACAGAGTACAGAAT
>CATOKN010000041.1 GCA_951800425.1 uncultured Lachnospiraceae bacterium | reverse complement strand
CCTTTTCTATATTTTACCATACATTGCAATAAAATACAATATAACAAAACAAAAGATTTGACATAAAAAAAGCAGGTTTTATGCGACCTGCAAGGTATTTATCTAATATTCAACTGTCAAACTCCCGGACTTAAGGTTTGATGTGGAAGTGATTTTGGTGAATGAAAGAGGGTAGGACATATCCTTTGATCTGCGTGAAATTGCGAATCGTAATTGAATTTTTTGATTTTTTGTAGTAAGATATAGAAAATATTTACGTATTTTTTAGTAATTGGGAAAAGGGAATGTTTGGTGCTGTGGCATAGGCATTCCTTTTTTGAATCATAGCTGTAAAAGATGGGAGAGAAATTATGCAGGAAATCAAATGCCCCAAATGCGGCGAAGTGTTTCAGGTGGATGAATCGGGCTATGCCGCCATTGTAAAACAAGTCAGGGACAAAGAGTTTGGAAAAGAAATCAGAGAGCGGGAAACGCAGTTTGAAACGGAAAAAGAAAGCGCCATAAAACTGGCGCGGGCCGAGGAAAAAAGCGCGTTCCAAAGCGAGCTGGCAAAGAAAGAAGCAGAGATTGCAAAACTAAAATCAGAAATTGAAGCAAAAGAAAAAGACAGACAGCTTGCGGTGACGCAGGCGGTCGCCGGAAAAGAGAAAGAACTTGCGGAAAAAGACAAAAAGATTTATCAGCTTTCCGGGGACATAGAAAGCGGGGAAAAAGAACGCCGTCTGAAAGAGCAGTCGTTAAAAGAAAGCTATGAAGAAAAGCTTCGGGCAAAGGACGAGCAGATTGCCTATTACAAAGATTTCAAGGCGCGCCAGTCGACAAAGATGGTGGGCGAGAGCCTGGAGCAGCACTGCGAAACGGAGTTTAACCGTCTTAGGGCCACGGGATTTCAGTCGGCTTATTTTGAAAAAGATAACGATATTCGGACGGGAAGCAAAGGGGATTACATATTCCGGGAATCCGATGAAAACGGCGTGGAATTTATTTCCATTATGTTTGAGATGAAAAACGAGATGGAACAGACGGCGACAAAGAAGAAGAACGAAGATTTTTTGAAAGAGCTGGATAAGGACCGGAGAGAAAAGGGCTGCGAATACGCGGTTTTGGTTTCGCTTTTAGAACCGGACAGCGAATTATATAATTCGGGCATTGTGGACGTGTCGTACCGCTATCCGAAAATGTATGTGATCCGGCCGCAGTTTTTTATTCCGATGATTACCATTTTGCGGAATGCGGCCAGAAATTCTTTGGAATACCGGAAAGAGCTTGCCGCAGTGAAAAGCCAGAATGTGGATATTTCTCACTTTGAAAGCGATATGAATGAATTCAAGGAGAAATTTTCCAGGAATTATCGTCTGGCCAGTGAGAAATTTCAGAAAGCGATTCGTGAAATTGACGAAACCATTAAGCATTTGCAAAAGACAAAAGACGAGCTGCTTTCCTCTGAAAACAATCTGCGCCTGGCCAATGATAAGGCGGAAGGCTTAAGCATTAAGCGGCTGACGAAGAATAACCCGACGATGGCGGCTAAATTTGAGGAGTTAAAAAACGTGGCGGATTAAGGAGATGCTGTTTTATGTCTTTTTGGGGAGCAACTGTTTGGAATCTGTGTATGCAGGGCTTTTATTTGGCGATTCATATGGCGTTTCTGGCATGGTGGTTTGGAATGAAGCCCCGTCCCGGAGCATGGGGGCGGCCGGGCATGGCGCTTTTGCTGTCAGGATTGCTTGTTTTGTCATCTGCGACGGGCGCGGCGCTTTATACACAGGGGTATTTTCGTGATCCGGCTTTGTTGTGGCTTGGTGATCTCATGGCATGGTACGTCTCAGGGTTTTGCATAGCTTTTTGCTTTTACAGGGTATATCGGGAGAGTATGGTAATCTGCTGGCTGCTTGTTTGTTTGCTGAATCTGCTGAACGATTTTTCCGCAAATATGGCAGGATTTTTCCTGATTTGGAATCATCCGTTTCGTTTGGCGGTTTTAAAAGAGCGGATGCTTTATCTGGCTTTCATGGTTTTTGTCATACCTTTGGTTGAATATATCATTGTGCTGTGCCTGAAAAAGCCCGGCATAATTCGTATGATTGGGGACTGGCTGAAGCAGAAAGAATTCTCGTTTGTTTCTGTGATCACAATAAGTCTTTATCCGGTTTGGATACATGGAGTCATGAAATTTATAAACGCCAAAAAGATGCTGAAAAGCGAACAGGATAATCTCAGCATTCTGCTGGTTCTCTTCCTGCTGGTAATGTTTGTGTTTGGCAGACAAAAGGAATTGCAGCGAAAGCAGATTGCGGCGCAGCGCATTATGCTGCAGCAGCAAAATGCGTATATTGACAGTCTGGAGGAACTGCAAAGGGAAATGCGGCGGTTTCAGCATGATTATAAAAATATGATGACCGGCGTGTATGCGCAGGCAAGGGAGAGAGATATAGAAGTAATACAGCGGTTTATTGAGGATATGACGGATGATTTTGACAGCCAGGTCGGCGGGCGGATCCGGGAGATGACGCAGCTTGGAAATGTGCATATGATGGAAGTGAAAGGGCTTTTGCTTGGGAAAGCGGAAGAGATGAAAAAAGAGCGGATTGCGTTTGAGCTGGAGGTGTTTCGTCCTTTTTTAAAAACCGGAATGAGAGGAACGGATTTATGCAGGTGTCTCGGGATTTTGCTGGATAATGCCATAGACGAGGTGCGCGGGATGGAAAGCGCGAGCGTTTCCCTTATGATTAGCAGCCAGGAGGGATGTACGACGTTTCGGGTCAAAAATTTATTATATTCTGACGTGGATTTTCAGAAAATTTGGCGGCAGGGGTATTCGACGAGGGGTGAGAACCGGGGAATCGGTCTGGCAAGCTATAAGAAGATTTTGGAACGCTATGACAACGCGTTTTCATTGGCGACGGTTTCGGACGGGTATTTTATTCAGGAACTAAAAATTCAGGAGTAGAAAGGATTTCTATGCTTCCGATATATATTTGTGAAGATGACGCGGCGGTTTTGCTGGCATTGGAGGAGTTTTTAAGGAAACTGATTTTAATTGAAGAATATGATATGGAGATTGCTCTTTGCAGCGGGCATCCGGAGGAGATTATTCGTGCGGTGAAAAAGCGTCCGGTACGGGGAATTTATTTTCTGGATGTGGAGCTTAAGGGAGAGTCGATGGACGGCTTTGCGCTTGGACAACAGATTCGTAAGCTGGACGCCAGAGGATTTCTCGTATACGTGACGGCGTTTCGTAATCTGGCGTTTGAGACGTTTCGCTATCATCTGGAAGCGCTGGATTATATTGTGAAAGACGAGGGGCTGTTGCGGGAAGACGCTTTGCCAATGTATGAGGGAATCCGGCGCAGCCTTGGAGTGATTACGGAGCGGATGCGCCGGGAAAAAGGGGAAGAGCGGGAGGTTTTTACGGTAAAGGTAATGGACGTGGTGAAGCATATTCCGGTGGATGAAATTATGTTTTTTGAGACGACGGGACGCACGCACAGAATTGAGCTGCACGGCAGACAGGACAGGATTGATTTTATCGGAAGCATGCAGTCGCTGGAGGAGGAGCTTGGAAGCCGGTTTTTGCGGGTCCACAGATCGTATCTTGTGAATATGGAGCAGATTTTAGAGCTGGATTTGAAGCATCGGGAGATTCGGATGAAGAATGGGGAGAAGTGCCTGTTTTCGCGAAACGTCAAAGCGAAGCTGTTGGAGCGAGTGTAAAGGATGAAAGAGATACGGAACATTCAATTTCATACGGGAACCAAGGAGGAGTTTTTGCCGGGATTTACAGCGGAATTTCCTTATATTGCCACGCGCGCATGGATTGATCAGTATATCGGAAGATGCGTGCCGTGGCACTGGCATAAGGCGGTGGAATTGTTTTACATGGAAAGCGGGACGCTGAATTACCGTACGCCCCACGGATCGTTTACGTTTCCGGCGGGAAGCGGCGGGCTGCTCAATTCCAATGTGCTTCATACGACCAGGGCAATACATCCTGTAGAAGAAACGATTCAGGTTCTGCATATTTTTGATCCGGCGTTTCTTGCCGGAGAAAAAGGAGGCAGAATTGAACAGAAATATATCCTGCCGTTTGTGTCCGCGTCACAGGCGGAGATGCTTTTGTTTTTTCCGGATCGGCCAAAGGATGCGGAAATCTTAACGCGCATACGGGAAGCGTTTCGTTTGGATGAAAAGGAATTTGGATATGAAATCAAGCTGCGGGAAGCGTTGACGTGGATTTGGCTGTTTTTGTCAGAGCGGATTCGCGCTTTTCCAAAAAGCAGACAAGCGTATGATAAGAGCAATGAAAAAATCAGGGAAATGATGATTTATATCCATGAAAATTACGGCAGGAAGATTTCCGTTGGGGAGCTGGCCGCGTCTGTTTTTTTAAGCGAGCGGGAGTGTTTTCGCGTGTTTCAAAACTGTCTGCATATGACGCCCGCGGAATATATGAAAAATTACTGGCTGCAGATGGCGGGCCAGATGCTTGCGGGCGGAGAGGCTTCGATAACGGAAATCGGGCATGCATGCGGACTTGGAAGCAGCAGTTACTTCGGAAAGCTGTTTCGGGAATACGCGCAATGCACGCCCATGGAATACCGGAACAAATGCCGGAGAGGAACAGGAGCCTGTGACAAGAGAGTGGATGGCAAATAATTTTTCTCAGGCAAATTGGGAAATGACTCTGCATGGATTTCCGACGGCTACGCAGTTTGCCGGAATGGAGCGGTTGACGACGCTTCCGGCCCCGATGACGCTGTTTTCCCCGATGGTCACTCCCGCCAGAAGAATAGTTCCGCCGCCAATCCAGGCGTTGTCTTTGATTTCAATTGGCCGGGCATACGTTTTAAAAAAGGTGGTATTTTTTTCTTTCCAGTCCGGTACAAGGCGTTCCCCGGGCAGAATCGGATGCGACGACGTATAAAGCTGGACGTTGGATGCAATCAGCGCCTGGTTTCCAATCCGAATGGGGGCGTTGTCTACAAAAGTGCAGTTCATTCCGATAATGACGTCGCTTCCAAGAAAGATGTTTTTTCCATGGTCGCAGTGAAACGGCGTGTCGATGGACACGTTTTCACCGATGGCGCCAAACAGTTCTTCTAAGAGCGCGGCTCTTTTTTGCCTGTCGTTGTAATCGGACAGATCGTATTCCCGCGTCAGTTCTCTTGCGCGGGCAATCTGGCGCAGCGTGTCAGAGTCTGCGGTTTCCAAAAAATCATTTTCTTCGTAATACATAAGATTCCTCCTGTTATAAAAATGTGTTTTCCTTTCGCTGTTTGCATGACTTACTGTGACAAATATGATTATAGCGCCAGCCGTTTGTAAAAAATATACGATTACCGCCATAATATATTAAAATCCTGCCATATTTGGAATGTAAGCAGTTTTGGCGGGATAGTTGTATTTTGGGGAGAATTCTTGTGGAAAGCGGGAGAAATTTCGGGTAAAATAAAATCAGAAAGGATGGATGAAACATATGGAGTATCAGTTTTATGGATGGGAACGGGCGAACGCTCCTGCGGTTACGGACGAATACAAGGGGATTGAGACGCCGAAAGATTTATACGATGCGCTGTCAGACATCTGGTGTGAGGACACCTGCGCTCCAAGAATGCGAAAGGACTGGAGCAGGGACAACCGGACGCTGGGGCAGTGTTCGATTACGGCGTTTCTGGCACAGGATATTTTTGGGGGAAAGGTATATGGAATCTTAAGAGACGGAGGAAATTATCATTGTTATAATGCGGCGGGCGGCTGCGTATTCGATCTGACGAGCGAACAGTTTGGGGAGGAAGCGTTAGATTATGAAAACAATCCGGAACAGTTTCGGGAAGCGCATTTTGCAAAAGAAGAGAAACGGCTGCGGTATGAGTATCTGAGAGAAGAGCTGAAAAAATATTGCAGGTAGAAAACGCGGGAACGCTGTTGTGCAGCAGCGTTCCCGCGTTATTTTTTTAAAAATGCAGACGGTTATGATTGTTATTTCTGCGTAGAGCCGCCGTCTATGATTCGAAACGGAACCCAGATATTGTCCTGTTTTCGGTACTGCATATGGAATGTGACGGAGCCGTCTTTCCAGGTATAAGTGACGTGCTTGTCCTGCGTGGCTTCGTCCGTCTTTATGTCCGTTACTTTCCCACTGGTCAGAAGCAGGGAATTTTCAAGATAGGCGGCGGGATCGCCGAACGCTTCATAAAATGCTTTTTGTGCGTCGTCATCCTGATATTCCCGTTTCCAGTCCGGATAGCCTGTTTTCCATTCGTCCAGCGAAGGGATGGTGCCGGCAATGATTTGCAGCGTAGAATCATCGAAATATTCCAGACACTGTGTTCTTGAAGTAATGGCGCAGGTAATATCTTCCCATTCTGCAATTTCGAGCGCGCCGTCTGCATTTCGCTTCACCAGGAGTTTGCCATGCCAGACATCATTTGTATCTCCCCAGCGGAATGTTTCCGGGTTGGAATTGACGGGCGTTAACTGATATTCAAAGAGGTTGTCGGATACTTCTGTAATCACTGGTTCTCCGGGAAGAAAAGGCCCGTAGCCTGTCATATAGTGTCCGTTATCCAGACGACTGATTTTAAAGGAACCACTTATGGCGTCGGCTTCTGCTTTCAATTTCTCGGAGAGCATTTCGTAGAGATCGTCTGCGATGATGTTTGTCGATGCTTCTGCAAAGGCGGAGACAAATTTTTTTGCAAAGGCCAGCTCTTCGCTTTCAGTGGCGGTGAGGGCATTTGACAACATTTCGTCTGAAATTGCTTCTGTCTGAGGAGCTTCTGCTTCTGCCGCGGGAAGATTTTCCTTGGGACTGCCCATACAGCCATATAACGTAACGCCGATTAAGAGAGTCGTTAAGACTGCGGAAAAAGCTTTTTGCGGACGATAGCGCAGAATGTTTTTGATGCGGGTTTTGGAGCTGCCTCTGGAAAAAGCAAGCGGAATTCCGGCAGGAAAATTTTCCTGCGCCGCAAGCTTTAAAAGCAGGAAACTGTAATCGGTCCGAACCTCCGTGCCAAGATTGCTTAATACCTGCTCGTCGCAGGATAATTCCATGTCTTTTTCCAGAAAATAAAAGCTGACCCACAACAGCGGCTGGAACCAGTGCAGAGAAAGAATCAGCCATGCGATAATTTTAATCTGATGGTCGTGGCGGCGGATATGCGTGGTTTCATGCTCTAATATCAGGAGCTTTTGTCCGTTGGAAAGTCCGGCGGGCAGATATATAGACGGACGGAAAAATCCAAGGATAAAAGCCGTTTGGATCTGATCGGATTCATAAATGAAAGAGCCGTATTTTTTTGTATATGTCTGGTTCAGCACGGAAAACCGGACGGTTTTGCGCAGCCGGGACAAAACGGCCAGGCTGTAAAGCAGCATGGTGAAAAAGCCCATTGCCCAGAGAATGGTTGGAACCGCAGAGAGGTTTGGCGCGGTTTTTTCGAATGCATCCAGGGTTCTTGCGGACGTATTCGATAGATTTTGCGGTGGATTTTGTATGGCGTCTGTTCTGGCATTGGGCAAATAAGCCGTATGTTCCGTTGGTACGGAAAGTTCTGCCGATTGTGTCTGCGCCGGGGCTTTCTGAAAAAGCGTCCACAGGCTAATCGGAGAAGAATAAGAGATTGGCAAAACGGCGCGGATAAATACGAAGATCCACAAAATATAAGTATATATTTTCGGCGCGCGCAAAACACAGGCTCGAATGCAAAGAACAATCACCGCCATAATGGAGGCCATTAAGCCAAGGTGTAAAAAATCAGTCAATAATTGACGCATAGAATCCCTCCTTTTTATTTTTCTTCGCAGCTGTGGATCAATTGCTGCAGTTCGCTGGCTTCTTCTTTGCTCAATTTTTTCTCACCCAGAAAAGCGGCGATAAATTTTGGAAGAGAGCAATCGAAGCGTTTTTCCACAAGCTCTCTGCTGTCAAAATGTTCAATAGCCTCCCGCTTTATCAGGGATGTTACAACAGAATCCTGATTTCGCAGAAGCCCCCGCTCACAGAGCTTGCGCAGCATGGTGTAAGTGGTGGACTTTTTCCAGCCAAGCCGCGGCAGACATTCTTTGTAAAGCGCTGTGGAAGTTACGGGTTCCAGTTCCCATACAAGTTCCATTAAATGATACTCTCCGTCGCATAGCTTATAGTTCATATGGAATACTCCTCCTGTCTGGTTTAATTTTATAGACCATACTACAAAAGGAAGTATTTGTCAAGGAGAACATTTCGGGCAGAAGAACATACAATTGGGGCATTTTTTTGCAATTTCTGACAAAAGAAAGATACGATGGTTTTATAAAAAGAAAGAAAGAAGGTTTGTTTATGGAACAAAATGCACTACTAAAGCTGTCGCATATTTCCAAGCGTTATAAGACAGAGCTTGCATTAAAGGACATCAGCATTACGCTGCACAAAGGAGAAATCCTGGGGTTTTTGGGGCCGTCCGGCGCGGGAAAGACAACGACGATAAAAATCATTACCGGGCAGCTTCGACAGACGGCGGGAGAGGCGAAAATCCTTGGTACGGATTCCGCCAATATTGACGCGTCCATCTATGAAAAAATAGGCGTTGTTTCCGATAACAGCGGTATTTATGAAAAGATGACGGTGTGGCAGAATTTAAGCTGTTTTGCCAACATCTGGCGCGTGCCGGACGAAAGGATTGAGGAAGTATTAAAGCAGGTGGGACTGACGGAGCATAAAAAGAAACTGACCGGAAAGCTTTCCAAAGGGCAAAAGCAGAGGCTTGTTCTGGCAAGGTCCGTTTTGCATAAGCCAAGAATCCTGTTTTTGGATGAGCCCACAAGCGGGCTGGATCCGTCTACGGCGGTTGCCATACACAAAATGCTTTTGGATTTGAGAAAGGAGGGCATGGCGATATTTTTGACGACGCACAACATGGAGGAGGCCGAAAAGCTCTGCGATCATGTGGCGCTTTTGTATCAGGGAAATATTGTGGAATTTGGGACTCCGCAGGAAATCTGCTTAAAATATAACCGCGAGAAACGCTATCATTTGCTTTTGAACGGAAGCAAAGAGGAGCTTGTGCTTGAGCAGAATCCGGAAAACGCGGAAAAGATTTCGGAGTGGATGCGGAAAGATATGATTTTATGTCTGCATTCCTGCGAGCCTACGCTGGAGAGCGTATTTCTTGAGGTTACGGGAGCGTCGCTTGCTCCCTGATAAAAACAGAACGAACAGGAGGGAATTTGAGATGGAAGGAATTCGTAAATTAACGGCGGTTGCAAAGATTAAATGGATTTGCATCAGCAAAAATACCATGATTATGCTGGGGCCTGTCCTTACGATTGCCCTGGTTTATGGATGTAAGATCCTGTATGGAGAGAATACGGGAGGGGAGCTGCCGCCTCCGCTTATGGCAATGATTTTATGCATTGGAATTTCCACAAATATCTGTGGAGACGGATTTGTGATGGTTGGAACGGCAATTGCGGAAGAAAAAGAAAAACATACGCTGCGCGTGCTGATGACGTCTTCGATAACGGGATGGCAGTATTTTTTTGGCAGCATTGCGCTGCCGTTTCTGCTGACGGTTGTAATCAATGTGATTGTGCTTTATATCAGCGGCGTTTCACTTAGCTATGTGTCAATGCCGGTCTTTCTATTCGTCAGCGTCATTGCATCCCTGATCAGCTGCGTCATTGGGATGATTGTCGGAATATGCGCGAAAAACCAGATGAACGCGAACCTGATTGCATATCCGTTTATGATGGTATTTATGATGGTTCCGATGTTTGGAAATATGTCTGAGACGCTGCATAAGCTGTCGGGATTTTTGTTTACAGGCGTTGTGGTGGAGATGACAAATTGCTTTGCGAAGAACACGCCGTATGTGATAAAGACGCTGGATATGGC
>CATOKN010000040.1 GCA_951800425.1 uncultured Lachnospiraceae bacterium | reverse complement strand
ATAAAGGATAGTATAACAGATAATGGAAGAAAATCAATATGGCCTTTTACAGAATGAAAAACGTCAGAACTGCAGATATGCGTCTGCTTTCTCCGCCAAAGCCGCCCGATGCTGTTTTTTTACATGCTCTTTCAATAAGCACGCCTCGTCCAGAACGGCTTTTACATCGGCAAGCATCGCGTCCGCATCTGCCGCCGCATAGATATGTTCGTCCGCCACGTAATCCAGGTTGTGCGCAGTCTCCCGAAATGCAAAGATCAGATGATTGTGCAGAAATGCCCGCCGCACGGCAGACACAATTTCGATCGAATGATTTATATCAAAATAGTAATCACACGCCAGAAAAAGCCCGTCTAAAATATCCATTTTTACATTCGGGTACAGACTTACATTGTCGTACGCTTCCATTTTCAACAGCTTCGGCGACATTTCCGTTAGAGCGGCAATATAAAAATGCATTTCGGGAAGCCGCGCCACGATTGTTTCACACTGCTCGATATTGTCGGAGTTCGTGCAGATCAGAGCTTTCCTCTGACCATGATTTTCCTTTTCAAACGAATAAATAAACCCCAGCTTTCGCATCATGTCTTTGTTTGCTCCAAGCGCAGCCAGCTTATCGTACGCGCGCCTGTTTTGTACCATCACTTTCGCCGTGCGGGACGCCTGTCCGGAAAAAATTATCTGCATATTTCCGGGAATGTCGTCCCGGCTCCTCTCCTGCCAGAATAAAACATCCCTCTTTTCCGCCGCCGTTAATTTCTGCGATACCAGAAACGGCGTGGACAAAGAATTATAGAAAATTCTGCTTTGCCGAAATCCCGCCTTTGTAAAAAGATAAAGTACAAAATCCGTCTTTGTCCGGAAAAACTTCACCTCTTCTCCGTCATTTAATATGATGTCCCCGGTCACGTAATTTTCCACGATAATTTCCTGTCCCCCGGCTGAAAAGTACGACTTATTGACTCTCTGGCCTTTCGCGTTAAATACGGTTCTTGCATAAATCGCTCCATAACGGTTGTAATGGTCGCTGGAGCGGACAACGCCTCTCTCATCATACCAGTCTACGACTTTTACAAGACGTTTGTGCAGGGGCTCGGCATAAAATATTTTTCCGCGCTCTCTGGAAAGATCGCTGACTTTGCCGCCTTTGTTATTTCCGCTGATTTCCCAGTAATCCAAAACCTTGATTTCATTAAAATATCTTGGTCTGCCAAGCCCATTCGGCGCATGTTGAAAATCCCCCAGAAAAAAGCCATAGGCAGATATGGCGTTTTCCGGAAGAAAGCCGTCGTCATTGATAACGACAACCGGACAGTCATACCCTGCTTTTTCAAAAGACTCGTGCAGACTCCGGCTTTCCGGCAGATAATTGTCAAGCAGCAGGATCATATCATTTGATTGATAAATTCGTTCCATTTATATTCCACCTCTTTCGCAAGATACTGTTTTGCTTTTTTATAAGAATGCCGCCGAAACGCTTCCAGATCTGCTTGTGTAAACAGCCGCACAATCCGGTCAGCCAGGCTTTGAATCCTCTTCTCCCGCTCTTCATTCTCCTCCACAAAAATGCGGTTCCCATGATTGACCGGAATTTTATAGCCGTTTTTTTCATCGTCGATAAAATTCTGATTTCCATACGGCACGTCAAATCCAATCACCGCAAGTCCCGACCCGATTGCCTCCATCAAAGTAAGTCCAAACGTCTCTATCGCAGACGCCGAAATATACGCTTCATAATTCTGATATACGTCGTCCAGATTCCTGTGGCCGCGCAGACGCACGTAATCGCAGCAGGAGAGCCGTGTCATCAATTCCCACAATTTTATTTCTTCCGTTCCCGATCCGTAAATATCCAGCGTCAAATCCGGAATCTGTTTTCTTGCCTCCGCTACGGCTTCTATGACAAAATCCACATATTTTTCCGGCCGAAGACGCGACGCGGTAATCAGCGAATGCCTTTTTCTTGGATTTGCCGGCGCTTTTCGTTCCGAAAGGCTTCCGACAGGAATGACCGCGACAACAGGCGCGGCGTTTTTATATTTTTGAAACTGCTCTTTGAAAAGCCTGCTCTGCGCGTCCGTAGACATCATATAAAAATGAATATGCTTATGCTGTGAAAAAACGTATTCATACTGGCAGTTCCAGAGAATATTGTTTTCATCGGTTCCCTCTTCCCAAAAATGCTGCGCGTGAATGACAACGCCGATTTTTGCAGGAGCCGCGTTTGGAAGAATGGCCCGCGCAGCCTCCGGCTTTACGCCGTCAAGCAGCACAATATCTGACTCTGTCAGATTCAGGCAGGATACCATATATCCGATGAGTTCTTTTTTTGAATAGAGCTGCCGGTCCGGAAAGCAATACAGAACAGAATCTCCATCCAAAATTTCTTCATAAGCCACAGACCCGTCTTCCTGAAAAAACCTGCGCTGGTACAAATGAGCCTTTTGCCCGACCGGCGCGTAATATTCGGAATATATGCGGCAATAGGTGTAATAATCTTTGCGTATCAGACGTCCGTTTGATATGAATTCCGCTTGCCGTACATATTCCTTTTCACCATTTTCCAGATACGCAATGCAAAAATTTTCTTTTCCCGGAAATGTATATTTTACAATGTTCCCCTTTTTAAAAAAAGCAAATTTTCCGGTTCCAAGGCTTCGTTCCAGCTGTCCCAGCGTATACGTGACGGGAGAAGTCCTGCAGTTTGTAAAAAACGTATACAGCCAGATAATTTCCCTGTCCAGAAAACCCATGTCCTCCGTAATCCGCGCAATATTTTCCGACGAAATCATATCCAGAAAAATGAACCTGGCTTCCTGCCCGATATTGCGCAAAACTTTTGCCCGATATGCCTGGGCGTATTCCACCCCGTTGCTAATCCAGCCTATGCTCATATTAAAATTATAAATCATACACGTCCTCCCGCCGCGGCCGTTTTCTCTGTGCAGGCTTCATTTTTCAATGCGTCCGCCCACTTTTTTTCGACTTCTTCCGTAAGGAACTTCCTCGCTTTCCGGTAAGCGTGGCGGTGAAAGGCTTCCAAATCTGCTTCCGTAAACAGACGGACGATGCATTCCGTTAATTTCTGCACACGTTCCCTTTTTTCCATTTTCTCATGCACCGCAATGAGATAGCCGTTTTTCCCATCGTCTATAAAGGTCGGATTGCCGTAGCGCACGTCAAATCCAATCACCGGAAGTCCCGCGCCCGACGCTTCCATCAACGTAAGCCCAAATCCCTCGCTCGTTGAACCGGATACATAAGCTTCATAATTCTGATATACGTCGTCGAGGTTCTGCTGTCCGCAAAGACGGATGCAGCTTTCACACTGCCGTTGTTTGATTTGCTCCAGCAGATTTATTTCTTCCCCTCCTTTTCCGTAAACGTCAAGCGACAGATCCGGTATCTGCTCTCTTGCGGCCGCCACCGCGTCAATCAGCCAGTCAACATGTTTTTCTTTGACGAGGCGCGCCGCGGTAATCAGCGAATGGCGCCGCCTTTCTTTCCTAGGATATTTCAATTCCTTAAGGCTTCCCACAGGAATCGTTACGACGCAAGGCTCTGCGTTCAGATACTCTTTCATCTGCTTTCGAAACAGGCGGTTCTGCGCGTCCGTGGCCGTTACGTAAAAGCTGATGTGCTTATGCTGTGAAAACGCGTATTCATAATAATTATTCCAGAGAATGGTAGGTTCCTTTGTCCCTTTTTCGCAGAAATGATCCGCATGAATGATAATCCCGATGCGCGCAGGAGCGGCATTTTGCAAAATTGCCTGTCCGATGCCCGTCGTCCTGTCAATTAAGACGGTATCCTCTTTTGTAAGCTTTAAGCAGGATACCAGATGCCCGACCAGTTCTTCCTTAGAACAAATCAGCCTGTCCGAAAACTGATACATCACTTCGTCATTGTCGGTAATTTCATCATACGCGACAGAACCGTCTTCCCGAAAAAACCTGCGCAGATACAAATGCGCTTTTTTATCCAGAGGCGCGTAATATTCCGAATAAATCCGGCAATACGTAAAATAATCTTTTCGCACGAGACAGCCGTTTGAGACCATTTCCACTCTGTGAACCAGATTCCCTTTGTCGTCTGTCAGATAGACCGTATAAAAATTATTATTTCCCGGAAACGTATACCGCGCCGTCTTTCCTTTTCTTGCAAATGTAAAGTTCCGATTTTGAAATGTGCGTTCCAGCTGTTCCAGCGTATAGGTAACGGGAGCCGTCTTTACGTCCGCAAAAAAACTGTACAGCCATATGACCTCCGAATCCAGAAACCCGAGGTGTTCCGTCATATGCTGGATGTTTTCTCTCGGAAACATATTTGTAAAAATAAATCTGGCGTCCTGGCCAAGCTTTCGAAAAATTTTTGCCCTGTATGCCTGGGCGTATTCCACGCCGCTGCTCGCCCAGCTGACGCCCAAATTGAAATTGTAAATCATATCGTACCTCCCCGGTTGCATCTGTTTCCAAATACCTGTTTTATCCTGCGGAAAAATTAAGGAAATAATATATGGATTTTGGCTTTTTCATCCATATATACGCTGCTTAGCAAAATATTCCGAATTGCGTTTTCCCGAATGGTCCGTTCCATTTCCTGAAACGACGCCAGCGCTTCTTTATGATATTCAAATACCAGATTTCTCTGGGCAAACGCTCTGCCCGCCACAGCCGCCTGAAGCTGCTGCAGATAGTCCACCTGTTCCACCCACGCGCCGTCAATCGCGTTCAATATGGCGACGCGCACAAATTCATTCATATACGCTCTTCCCTCCAGGCGTTCCTCCTGTTCTTTCAATCCCTTTTTCACTTTATCCAAAAGAGCGGCCTCCAGTTCCGACGCGCTCTTCTTTGCAATGTCTTTTCCCTCCTCGTCCAGACGATACGAAATATGATCCAGAATATACCGGTTGAGAGCATGCGCATCCAAAGCTTCACAGGAATTCAGAAAATGCCGGATATTGTCTTTTGCAATTTCCACAATACGGGCCATGCCTATGGTTCCCCCGTCTAAAAGGCGGTTCCTGACCGTATAAATCAGCTCTCTCTGACGTTTCAGCGCCTGATCGTAATTTACGGCCTGTTTTCGCGATAACGCCGCGAACTCCTCGCCAAGCGCCTGCGCTTTACGGATGACGCGTTTTAATTTTCGCTTTCCCATCCGCTTTTTTCCCTGAAGATATGCGTCCAGCTTTGGCGGCCCGTTTTCAGCCACGACTCCATCCTCCAGCGAAACAAAAAAATGACTGGAGCCCAAATCTCCCTGTCTTCCGGCGCGTCCTCTCGCCTGGCGTTCCTGTCTGCGATTTGCCATCCTGCCAATTCCAATCACCGCAAGGCCCCCAAGCTCTTTCACGCCCGGCCCAAGCTGAATATCCGTCCCCCGGCCCGCCATGGAAGTCGCCACAGTCACCGCATACATCTGACCTGCTTCCCGAATGATGTCCGCTTCCCAAAAAGCATTCACCGCATTCAATACGTTATGGGGAACTTTCTCTTCCATCAGCATTCCGGACACCAGCTGCGTCTCTGCAATCGTCGTCACCGTAATCAATACGGGCCGTCCCAGCTGATGCGCCCGAAGCGCTTCTTCCACCGCGGACGCAAACTGGCTGTGCGCGTCCCGATAATAAGAATCCGGCAAATCGTTTCTTTTTACCGGGCGGTTGGGAGGAATCACAAGCACCTTTCTTCCATATACATGTAAAAGCTCTTCGGAAGCGTCCGCCAGTGTGCCGCTCATTCCCGCCATTTTTTCAAAAAGCAAAAACAGATTCTGATACGTGATGGAGGCAATGGAGCGGTTTTCCATGGTAAGCTTTAACTTCTCTTTCATTTCCAGCGCCTGATGCTGCCCTCCACGGAGCTTGACGCCCGGCATCATCCTCCCGGAGCCCTCATCCAAAAGCACAAGCTCGCCGCTGCCGGACGTCATATATTCTTTTCCGTTGCAAAACAGCGCGTGCGCCCGAAGCGCCAGTATGACATGGCGGTTGATTTCAAAAAATTCTTTTCCGTAAAAGTTATCAATCTGAAAAAAACGCTCTGCGCGCGCAATTCCCTTTTTCGTCAGCCAAACTTTCTTTTCTTCCCGCTCATAATCGATCCCCTCGGAAAGCGTGGAAACAAAAAAATCCGCCGTTTCAAAAAGATTCGACTGTACTCTTGGGGCTCCGGAAATCACAAGGGGCATCTGCGCCGCGTCCAGCAATACGGAATCCGCCTCATCAATAATGACATAGTACGGCTCTCTTTGAAACCGATCTGCGGCCGAAGTCGCCAGATGGTCAAAAAGATAATCAAACCCATATGTTCCGTGCGTCGTATACACAATATCCGCCGCATATATCTTTTTCTTATCTGCATTTGTAACGGTTTCTTTTTGATCCGAATATACGGCCGCAGCCACGGAAAGCCCCAGAAAGCGATATACCCTCCCCATCTCTTTCGCATCCCTTTGCGCCAGATAATCGTTTGCCGTCATAAGGATTGTGCTTTTTCCCGTAAGCGCATTTAAATACAGCGGCATCGTCGCAGCCAGAGTCTTTCCCTCCCCGGTATTCATCTCCGCAAGATACCCCTGGTGCAGCGCAATCGCCCCAATTACCTGCGCGTCGTAAGGCGCAATTCCAAGAACCCGCTCATCCGCTTCGCAAACCACGGCAAATGCTTCCGGCAAAAGGTCCGCAAGGCTCTCTCCCCCTGACAGGCGTTCTTTTAATTGATCCGTCATGCCCCTAAGCGCGCCGTCGGATAGCTGCGCCATCTGTGATTGACAGCTTCTGACGCGGCGTAATATTTTTTTAATTTTCCTCAGTTCTCTTTTCTGTCCCATGCTCCACTTCCCGGATTACGATGGAATGAAAATGAAATTGCCTTACGCCTCCGTTGATTAACTGCATACTGTAGCTGTACGTCTTCAAAGGGCATTGAAATTCCACCGTTTTTTCTCTTATGATTTTGCTTCCCGCCTCTGCTTCATACCGATCATAAAACACCAGACGCACCAGGCATTCTCCCCCTCCGGGGCAGTCAATATTTACAGAGATCCGGTATCTGCTTTCCCCGTCAATCATCGGAAGCGCCGGCTCTATCTTTTGCATTTGAAAATTGGTTTTGGAATGCCACTGCTTGATAATTGTTCCGGAAGGCATAAGATCATTTTTAAATTCCACGTCGTCTTTCTTATGATAAATTACTTCCGATCCATACAGATATGTATCTGACGCATATTCATTCCAGTACACCGTCCATTTTTCCCGTGCCATTTAATCTTCCATCTTTCTAAAAAAATCTTCCTTTAAAATTTTCCCAAACTGTCCCAAAAACCAGTGGATAACTCCCATCGTATTATCGTTGTGCCGCCCGTGAATTCCTTTGCCGTATACCTGAACGCCGCCAGAGCAAAGATGGGAAAGCAGCGTCTGATAGGCGTCCGGATCGTAATCATCCTCCGCCATATACGACATGATAAATTTCGTATTCCCCCAGTCGACCGCGTCAAATTTATTCCAGAATCTGTCGTTTAGTTTTTTTACCGCGTCGCGATCCGTATTTTGGCAAAGATACTTCAAAACATCCAATGACGTCGGAAAGCCCCCGGGACGCAAGTATGTTTCATTGGCCGCTACATTCCCTATGCTTGCCAGCGGTTTTCCCAAAATTACCGCATGCGGCCTGACTGCGCAGCTATAATAGAGCGCCCCGTACGCTCCCATGGAAAGTCCGGAAAAAATCGTCTCTCCGGGCGAAAATCCCAGCTTTTTCATATGATTTCTGATGATACGGACATAAAGCCTCTCGTATTCTTTCGAGCCCATATAAAAGCATCCTCCCTCAAGCCTTGCTTCGGCCAGCAAAAGAAACGGGCTTCCCAGCTTTTTCATCAGATTGTATCCCTCAAAGCCCTGCCTTGTCTTATATCCGGAAAAGAATACGTTAAGCGGAGGCTTCCCGTCTCCCGGCTCAAAATAATAAAAAACTTCTTCCCGCTCCGACGTTGCGCACCGTTTTCCTCCCGGGAGAAAAAATCCATGGCTTCCTCTGGAATGCCGATCGTGCAGCGCGATAATCGAAAGCGCGCCGGATCCTTTGGCATGCAGAGAAAGAAAAACAGACGCGTCCGTCGGAAAGCCTCCGATTTGAATGACGTCGTTTAGCTCTTCTTCTGAAAATTCTTTCCGCTCCAGAATTTCTGAAATACTTCCCCGGATAAATCCCGTTATAACAAGAGAAACAGACACGCCCGGATCCTTTTTGTATTCCAGCCACAGGTCAATCCTCTGCCCCTGAAAAACGGGAATGTTATTGCGCCAGTATGCAGTCTGTCCAAATTCGTTCCCAAAATCTCCGTTTAAAGATACGCTGTAATTTCCATTCCATTTCACGGAGCCGGAAAAATTTCTGGATATTGTCAGGTTGCAGGGTTTTAATTTTTCACCATATGGCTTTCTGTAATAATAGTGCGCTTCCTGCAGCAAAAATTTCTGCACGTCTTTTCTATCGATTCTTTTTGCCCTTTTTTCCTGATACAGCCATCCCATTTCCTCAACGTCCACATGCTCCGTAATAAACAACGTATATGCTTTTGCCGCCTGGCGCAAAAGCGCAAGCTCTCCTTTTCGGGGCGTTCTGTCTAAAAACACCAGATCGTAGGGCTTTCCTGAAAACTCCGTCAGCCGTTCCACATAAGTAAGCTCCACGGTATCCGGCAGTTCATACTTTGTTCGAAAGTCTTCTTTTCCCAGTTGCAATATGCGTATTTTATCCAACGAAACGAATCACTTCTTTCCATTTTTCCATCAGTCTTTCGGTGGTATATTTTTTTCCAAGTTCATAAGCGTACACCATAGCTTCATTCCAGTTTGCCATTGTATCCAGGTAATGCGAAAGCGCTTCGCCCAGCTTTTTCATATCTTTTAATACGACGCCGTTTTTTCCATGCTCGACAAACTCCGTCTTCTTTCGGACAATTTGCGGTATTCCAATGCTGATGGATGCAATCTGAAGATAAAGCTCCGGCGCTTTTCTCACATCCGCCATCACTCTCTGCTCCCGCATGCATTTACTGACTGCCAGCTCATCTACGCACTGCTCCACAAAAAATCTGACAGGAACCAAGCTTTCATCCAGATTATTTTCCGCGGCATGACGCTTTGTTTCTTCTTCCGCCATCCCTTTATGAAATCCGGCCTGTTCCAGATACTTTCGCGTCCGGCTCAAAAGATTTCTCTTTCTGTCCAATTCCGCTTTTCTGGTAAACAAATGTACCTGCACCCCGTTATGCTCCGTTACGTACGCTCCCAAAAGCCGTATCAGCTCCTGAAAATCCTCTTCTTCCATGCCGTCCACCGGAACCATGATTTTCTGGACGTCAAGCTGTCTGCTGGTTCCAAAATCCGTTCTGGAATCGTATGGCGTAATGCTTGTCATATGTTTGGCGGATGCATTTCCTGCCGTTCGGAGCTTTTCCAGATTTTCTCCGGAATCGGCAATCATATAATCCGCCCGTTTGATCATTTCCATCGCCTTTTGATTTTTTCCGATCATGCACCTGTCTGAAAAAAACGACAGAATCGTCTTTCTCCCCCTTAACGCTTCTTTTAAAACCGTTGTATGGCGATCGTGCATAGCCACGCAAAAAATATCTTTTTCATCCGCCAATTTCAAATAAGACGCAAGCGTCTCAAAAATCACCTGATCCAGACTGTCATAGGAAAGCTTCGAAAATTTCCGTACCTCTTCTTTTTCCTGACTCACAAGAAGATACTCCGGATGCTTTGGGTTGACTTCCACATGGCCGTCTTGAAAAAAACGCCGGATTTTCCATGCCCCGTTTTCCATCAGGTAATCCTGGTAAAGCGGCTTTTCATCCTGATAGAGAATCGTTGCCGAAACAAATCCCCTGTCGTCATAAATATTGCGGCGGCTGATTTTTCCATTTTGATACAAATCAATCTGTATGGGATTTCCATCTTCTCCAAACTCAATCTGCGCATATTTTTCCCCGCAAAGCAGCGCCGTCACCACAAAGGGCGTATAAACAAATTCAATATTTGCAGGCCATTTCAGATTATGAAAGGATAACACTACGGGCTGCTTCCTCCTGACGCCCTGTATCGCGTCGAAGCAGGACC
>CATOKN010000039.1 GCA_951800425.1 uncultured Lachnospiraceae bacterium | reverse complement strand
TGGATATACCGGGAAAGAGAAGTGGCAAAACAGTTTGAAAAAGAGAATGAAACAAACATCATTTATCCGGTTCACGTTCAAAACTGGATGAAGCGTCTGCATTTGTATTTTGCCAGCCGGAAATTTAAAAATGTTATTCTGGATCCGTCCACGCAAAGATTGTCTTATCATACGTTTCAAAATACAAAAGGGCTTGTGGCGCTGCCTTACGCGCCAAAAGAGGGAGTCATTTCGCTGGAATATCTAAAAGATTGCAGAAAGCGGAAAGAGTATATAGACGCATGGTATGCATTTGTCTCTATGGGACAAAAGCTGATTTTGCCCTATCATTACATTAGCAATACGGATTATTCCGTAGATCAGGTAGACGACTGGATTCGAATGAATATGCAGCTGGTGGAGGAGAGCTGCAAAATCGTAGAAAAGGGAAAAGAAAAATATGCCATGGTATCCATCGGACTGGGGCATCTGGTGTTTCAGGCTGAAAAAATATTGTCGTACTTTGTCCATGCAAACGTGGACGGATATGTGGTGCAGGTTTCCGATATGAAGCAGCTCAACGAGCAGTCTCTGGGATGTTATCTGGATTTTATGGAAAATTTGCAAAAGTACACGGGAAAGCCTGTGATTGCGCTGAAAGTTCCGATTCCCCTGGGACTTGCTCTGCTTGCGAAAGGAATCAGCGGATTTTCGCTTGGACTGTCCGGAATCGAATATTTTGACGAGCAATATATCAAAGAAGAACGGGATTCTTATCAGTTGTCCTATTCTAAATTTTATTTTCCGCAGACTTTGTCGCTGTTGATGTACCCCAAAACAGAAGAGGACGCCTTTGAACGGCTCTATGAGTATTTCGGAGGGTGTAAATGCCGGTGGTGCAAAGAGAAATCGGCTTCTGAAATCGGAACCTTAAGCCAGAGTTCCAGGCTGCACCACTGGCAGATGATGATGGAAGAGGCAGACGCAATCCATCGTTGTAAAAAAGAGGATCGTCTGCCTTATCTGAAAAGCCGTTTGGAAGACGCGCTGAAAAATCTGGATTCCATTCCGGAAGAAATTCTGGAGAGCCAAAAACATTCGGACGCTTACAGGCTTTTGAAAAATTTGAATAAGATACTATGATACGTATCGGATTATAAGTTATCAAACACAACCGTCTCTTTTTTGAGTCCCTCCACAATTTTTTGATTTACGCCCATACGCTGTGTAATGTCTTCCATATCCAGAGCGAGGTTTTTGGTATTTCCGGCTACGCCGGCGATACCGCCCGCGCCGTCGTCGATGGCTTTTGTAATTGTGCCGATGGAGTCTGCAATGTCGGACATGGAGTGTTTGAGCCGTTCGGTCTGTTCGTGGAATTCATCCATGGCATGGCGGATATAAACGGCGTCTTCCCGATACTGGCTGCCGGATTGCACAAACGCTTCAAATTCCGTCAGGACGGACTGGCTCATATAGTCAATCAGATGCTGTGCGTTTTCGGAGAGGTTGTGAACCGCGGCAATCACGACGCTGTTGATGTCCCGGATGCGGTTGGCGGTATCCTGGCTGGAATGGGCCAGATCGCGCACTTCTTTTGCGACGACGGCAAAGCCCTCTCCGGCAGTTCCGGCGTTTGCGGCTTCTACGGAAGCGTTTAAAGAAATCAGCTTGGTCTGCTGAGAGATGGCCAGAATTTCATCGGTCAATGTCTGAATCCGGTCTACGCTTTTGCTTTTTTCGATGGCGTCGTTGAGTGTATGCAGGATTTCTTCTGCTTTCGCGCTCGTAATTTCCGCGCTGTTTTTGGCGGATTGCTGCATGGCGTTTGCACGGTCGTTCATCTGCACGGCGTACGCTGTGATTTCGCTGCATTCTCTGGCAATATTGGAAACGTCCGAACTGACGTCTTTGGCGTTGCCGTTGATGGAAGCGATATTGCCCGCCACTTTCTGAATGGTGGAGGAAAGCTGCTCGGAAAGCGAAGAAAGACCGGCGGCGCTTTTTTTGGAATCGTTCGTTCTTTTTAAAACTTCTCCCGTCATGTTATCAATTTGTCCGGAGCTTTCCTGAATCGTTGTCAGAATGCTTTTCAAAGGAAGAAGCACATAATTTGTAATCAGCTTTATATCCCCAAATACCAGAAGCATACAGATTACGGCTGCGGCAATGCCGACGGCAAGAGACAGGACATACGCGTTTTTCAGCTGGTTTCTGGCAGAAAGCGTCTGTTCGCTGATGGAAGCGTTTAAATCGTCAATGTCCGCTTCCATAGCGCCGGCATAAGCAGCTACGTCTCCGTTTGCAAGCGCGTAGGCGTCCTGCGTTTTATGGCTTGCGCTGGCGCAGACTAAGTGAACCAGAGCCTGTTTAAACGAAGCGTAGTTGGACAGAAGCGATTCGTACTGCGTCTGTTCCTGCGGCGTGACATGACCGGCATATTCGGAAAGTTTCAGATCCAGAGCGGTTTCTTCCTCTTTGATCTGGCCGACAAGCACGATCATGGTGTTGTAATCCGTGGCAACGATATGGCTTAACGCCATTTTATGTATGTTCATGGAGGACTGGCAGATTTTCGCCAGACGGCTTTTGCCGTCCATGTAATTGTCTGCGATATTGGAGGCGCTTGCGTTTACATTTCGGATATTGATCACAGACAGAATGTTCGATAAAAGCGCCACAATGCCCAAAAGGGCAATCGGTATGATTAAGCGATATTTTAAACGAATCGATTTCATATTGACTGAGTCTCCTTTTGTATCTGAAATAGAGAGATTGCTTTGTTATGGGGCGACGATTTTTTCTACCATCTTGTCAAGACGGTCCTGAAGCTTATGCTCGGGTACGGTTTTGTTTAGGATGTCGGACGTAAATTCCGAAACAGGGTCCCAGAAATTGCCCCCGATGCGCTGCAGGCAGGAATACTCGGACTGTTCTAACAATGCGGCGATTGCCGGAGAGCTTTGCACTTCTTTTGAGGCCGCGGCGTTTTTGTTGGACGGCCCCTGACCGCGCAGCAGAAAGCGCAGCTTTTGATTTTCTTCATTTGCAATCCATTCCGCCAGCTTTTTGGCCCACTCTTTTTCTTTGGAATAGGCGTTTGTGCCAATTAATTTATAGCCGGAAAACGAGGCCATCTGAATTTGCTGTCCAGCACAGTTATAGGAGGGAAGTTTTGTGGCTTTATAGCCGCTGCCCCAGGCTTCTTCTACCGCCAGCGCATTCCATACGCCGTTGACGCCGGCAATAATCGTGCCGTTTTTGACGCCTTCTAAAAATCCGGCGTCGTCTGTGCTGATAAATCCCGGATGATTCGCAATGCCAAGCATGGACTTTGCCACGTCAATTCCTTTGACGGAGCCCTCCGTGCCGTTCCAGGTACAATAGTTGGTGATGCCGTCGTCGTTTAATCCGACGGTCAGTCCGGTGTTTCCGAAAAAGGAATAGACATACCATCCGGAAGACCATTCCATGGAGATTTTTTTGTTTTGCGCCGCGGCAATGTTTAACATCTGGTCAAATGAGGCGACGTCCTGTTCGGAAAAATAGTTTTGATTATAGTAGAGAAAATATCCGTTGTCCGCCGTCAGCGGGTACGCGTAGAGCGTATCGTTGACAGACGCTGCAAGGACGGCTTCGTTTAGATTGGCTTCTTTGATGGTTTCCGCCGATTCTATCGGTTCGAGCGCGCCGGCGGCTACAAGCGTGTTTAACTGATCGTCTGCAAATGCAAATACGTCTGCGCCCTGTTCCAGATCCTCCATCAATGCGTCCATGCAGTGGCTTTCGCTCTGCGGCATGTAAGAAATTTCAAAATCCGCTTCGTTCTGGTATTTTTTCTGAAATTCGTTTATAATCTGAGAAAGCAGTTCTTCGTCTTCTTCCGCTCCCCAGACAGTCAGGTTTACGGTTTTTTCGTCCGGCGTCTGCGTTTCTTCTACGGACGTCTGATTTTTATTCTGGCATCCGGATAAAAGCGCGGCGCATAAAAGAGCCGGAATGAAAAGATGTTCTTTTTTCTTCATAATTTTTCTCCGTTCCATTGTAATATTTCTTTGAAATTATACCATCCGGAGAAGATTTTTGCAATCTGGTTTCGGGGCTTTGGAAGATACGGAAACAGGAAAAGGAGAAATGAGTATGAGAGTTTATGAAATGATATTCAGCCCTACGGGAGGTACGAAAAAAGCGTCCGGCTTTTTCGCGGAATCGTTTTGCAGGGACAGGAGCCGTATAGATTTAACGGAACGTGATGTGGATTATTCGGCGGTTTCTTTTAATAAGGGAGACGTCTGTATCGTTTCCGTTCCTTCGTATGGAGGAAGAGTTCCCGCTCCGGCAGTTTCCCGTCTGCGCTTGACGAGGGGAAACGGGGCGGGTGCAATTTTAATTGTAACATATGGGAACAGGGATTACGACGATACGTTTGCAGAGCTTAAAGATGTTTTGGAGGAAGCCGGGTATGTCTGCCTGGCCGCGGTTGCCGCCGTTACACAGCACTCGATTATGCGGCAGTTTGCGTCCGGACGGCCGGACGGGAGAGATCAGGAAGAGCTTGCCCGTTTTGCGGACTGCGTTCGCACGAGGATTGAGGCAGAGGATTTGCCGAAACATCTTTGTATTCCGGGAAACCGTCCGTATCGGGAATACGGCGGTGTGCCAATGAAGCCTAAAACAAAGAAATCCTGCACAGGCTGCGGGATTTGTGCGAAAAAATGTCCCGTTGGCGCAATCCCGCCGGATCGCCCGTCTGAAACAGATGTAAAAAAATGCATTTCCTGTATGCGCTGCGTTTCCATCTGCCCGCAAAAATCCCGAGGCGTCAGTAAGGCGCTGCTTACCGCGGGGAGCATGAAGCTGAAAAAATCCTGCAGCGGGCGAAAAGAAAATGAATTGTTTTTCGGATGTTAAAAAAACGGGCGAAAATACATCCGAAAGCCGGTGGATGTTTCGTCTGCGCAAATTTATACTGTCATTGGAACGGGGCGAGCGCCCGGAATCCAATGACAGTATTTTTGAAAGGAGAAATTTTATGAATCCTGGAAACCATTTCTTTGACGCGAGAAAAAAATGCGGGCTTTCACAGGAGGACGTTGCAAAGAAGCTTGGCGTCAGCAGACAGACGATTTCTAAATGGGAGACGGACGAGACGCTTCCGGATATTCGGCGGTCAAAGCAGATTCTCTCTTGCGTTTCTTGATACTCCTATAGTAAAATAAGAAAAATACGACTTTTCAGAAAGAATCCGGAGGTGCATGATGGCGGTCAGACCTGTATTTGTCGCTTCTTTGGAGCGAAGAATCTGTATTTGTGAAAATACGGAATTTGAATTTTTCAGCGGTTTTTCCGATAAGCAAAAGCAAAGGTGCATTCAGAGTCTGCATCAGGCGTTTGCCAAAAAATATGCAGAGAAAAAAATCCTTGAAATATCCAGCAAATCAGAAACGGAATTAGGCGTGAAATTAAGCGCGTTTCATTTGACGATCCGGACAAAATCCGGAAAAGAGGTTCCCGTCGAATGCGCGTTTCAGGCGGGAAAAGAATTTGAAGAGGGCGGGCCGTACACAGATTTGCTGGATGTTTCTCCCAAAGCTGCAAAAAGGGATGAGAGATTGAAAAACAGCGGCAGAATCCGCGCTTTTCATTTTGAGGATTTGACGTTTGCAACAGAACCGAAGACGTATTTTTATCATTGGCTGTATATCAATGCCCTGCATATGCATTCCGATCTGGCGGAGCAGGTTCTTTGTTATGACGCTTTTACGGATATTGAATTTAATCCGAAAAAGTCAATCAACTGCCAGGCGGAAGCGGCCGCCGTATACGTATCGCTGCGGAGACGGCGCTTGCTGCAGGAGGCGTTGAAAAGTAAGGAAGCGTTTCTTGACATGGTATATTCGGATTGAAGCAGTGATTCTTTCTGACTGTGAAGAAAAATTACGATACGGAGGAAAGACATGGATGAGAAAATGAGAAAAGCGAGAAAGAAGCTGGCGGTTCGGTTTTTTGTTTTGTGCGGCATTGCGCTTGCATTGTTTGGATTTGTCGCCTTTCGGATATTTGCAGAAAGGAGCCGGCCGGAAGCGCCTCCTGTGTCCGGGCTTGCCGCGGAGGATTTGGAAAATGGGGAGCAATATGCCAGACTGGAGTTTGATACGCTTCCGATTTTGATTACGTCGTTTTCCAAAGGAGAAAGTCAGCTTTATTTTATCACAGATGTAAATGAAGAAAGATATATTGCGGAAATATCGGATCAGACGTTTCAAAGCATCGTAGAGACGCTGGATCAGGAAACCGGAAAGCTTGACGAGACATTTCAGTTCATAGGTGCGGTCAGCCGGATTGATGAGAACGTAAAAGAGCTGGCCATTTCAAACAGTTTTAAAATATTTCAAAACGATGCGTTAAACGCCGATAACTTTTCGGAATATCTGGGCGAAATTTACTTAAAAGAGAAAGTGGTCGGCAAAAGAACGGTTACTGTGTATACGATCCTGGCGCTGCTTGGCGTGTTTTTCTTAATTCTGGCCTTTGGATACGTCGTACCTGCAATGATTAGAGCGAAGAAAGACGATTTCGGCATTTTAGATGAAAAAAATATGATGCGGGCTTTGCGAAAATATCTTCCGTATGGAGAAACCTTATCGTCAGGCGTACATAGCATAGGACTGGAAACAGAAATTAAGATGGTTTTTGGAAATTGTATTTACGACGGGGATATGACGCTGATCCCTGGAGAGAGCAATGCTGCGCTTAAAGTAATAAAAGGCAAGAAAGCCAGATTTGACGTTTATGTCGGCGTCAGCCAGAATTATCTGATTCTTTCTGAATGCCAGAAATACAAGCATTATTATGAGTTTGACGAGGTGCATAGTCCGGGAGATACAAAAGTCATGGAACTAAGAGAGCCAACTTCGCTAAATGACGTAGGCAATTGCTTCCCGCTGACAGAAATACAAAGCTGTGAGACGAAAAAAATATGGATGGGAGCCATTGAGTGTACGATAACCATGAAAAACGGCGGTTTTCTGAAGCTTATGATTCCAAAACGCGGCGGAGTGGGCATACCTGACCATGAGAAATACAGAGAAAAACTTCTGGCGCGCTTAAGTGAAAGGCGGTTTACGTAAAGAAGAGGGCGCTATGCCTGAATAAATTTTAATCATGGTTATAAGAATATCGCTTTACAAAAGCTGCTCCGGTTGCATATTTTTGACGGTATGCTATAATTTAAGAAACAAAGGAGAATGCTATGGAAGACGCCAAAATACAATGGCATCCGGGATTTGTAGCCGCTATGAATCTTGAATTTGCGGAAAACAGGGGCGATTTGGAATTTGAGCCGGAATACAATTTAAATACGAAGCCTCTGGAAGTCGATCTTCTGATTATCAAGAAACGATCGTCCGTCCGCCTGTCCAACGAAATCGGACGATTCTTCCGCGGCCACAATCTGATTGAATACAAGTCGCCGGAAGATCATCTGGACATCGACGTTTTTTATAAGGCAATGGCGTACGCCGCGCTCTATAAATCTTACGGGGAAACATTAGACGCCGTTCGGGCGGACGACGTTACGGTATCGCTCATTCGGGAGGCAAAGCCACAGGGGCTCTTTCGATATTTCAGCGAACATGGCTACGCATTGGAAAATCCGCACAGGGGAATTTACTATGTCGCGGGAAACGTATTATTTCCGGTTCAGGTTGTCGTTACGGGAGAGCTGGATGCAGAGGAGCATGTCTGGATTGGCTCCCTGTCTCAAAAATTGAAAAAGCAGAATATGCAGAAGCTGTTTCAAAAGGTGCAAAGCATGCAAAACGCGCGCGAACGGGAGCTTGCGGATTCCGTATTGCAGGTGAGCATTGAAGCCAACCGGAGGCTTGTGCAGGAATTGAAAGGAGATGGCGCTATGTGTCAGGCATTGATGGAGATAATGGAGCCTGAAATCCGCTTAAAGGAAAAAGAATGGGAAGAAGCGGGCATCCAAAAAGGCATCCAAAAAGGCATGCAGCAGGGAATGCAGCAGGGCATGCAGCAGGGAATGCAACAGGGCATGCAGCAAGGAATGCAGCAGGGCATTCGGGACGCTGTAGATATGCTTAGAAAATTTGGTCATGGAGACAAAGAAATCAGGTTGATGCTGATGGATAAATACAATCTTTCCGAAGAAGAATGCGAGAAATATTTTCATTGAAGCTTTTCTGTTTTATATGCCACGGCAGATAGACGGGAGGAAGAATGATGATTCCGGGCTGACTGTTTTACGTGACAATAAAAGTATTTTACAGGCGCTTTCAAAGGAGATGTTTAAAGAAAAACGGACGCTGTTGGCAGATGAAAGAAAAACGGCCTCTTGTGTAATATAATTATTATATTATACAGGAGGTCGATTTTTTCATAGGGAAACAAAAGGCAGTATCCACATACTTTTACGTTTATGACAGATTTATGCCCGTTTAAGAAAAAAATGAGCATGGGAAATAAAAAAGATTATAATAAGATTAGCTTGAGAGGAGGATTACAGTTATGAAGAAGACAATGAACATTACATTCCTGGAGTTAGTCAAAGTATTGAAAAAAAGAGAGTTCCTGACAGGACTGATTATGGTGCTTTTTATGGGCGGAGGGATGACATATGGCGCGTATATGTTTCCGGACAGTTTTGGGGTACACAATGTAATCGCATTTTTCGGAAACTTTTCCAGTATTTTAATTATGTTTTTAGCGGCAAAAAGTTTAGGAGAAGAATTTGATTTGAAAACAGCGACATTCGTTTTTACATCAAGAAGCAGCAGAATCCGGATTATCACGGCAAAAATTGCGAGCATAGCGCTTGCCGGTATGCTGATTGGTTTCTGTGGAGGAGTTTTTTACGACATTGCATGGATCATCTGTAAGCAGCCATGGACAGCAGCCGTACTGTTTGGAACGATTGGAAAAGAAATGCTGATTTATTTGATTTATAGTTTTGCCATAGGCGCAACGGCAGTCATGATTACGTGTTTTGTGAATACAACAATTACGTCTTTTATCTATATAATGGTATTGTTTTGGGTAATGCCAGGAATTTTACAGATGATTGGACAGAAAATAGCGGCGATGAGAAAGGTAATGGATTATGTGTTGTTCTGTATTTCGGATCAATTTCTGATGTATCAGGATTGGAGCATTAAAAATATTGTGGTGTTTTTCATTACAGGTATTGCATTTTCAATCGTTGGCATGACTGTTTTGCAGAAAAAAGATTTATAAAGAGCATGAAAAAAGCAGCTTGTTAAAGCAAAATCCGAACAACAGGATCAGGAGGAGAAATCGAACATGAATCGTGTATTAAGCGTTAACAATGTCAGTAAAAGAGTGAAAGATTTTCAGATTTTAAATAAAGTATCCTTTGAGCTTGAAAGAGGGGAGATTGTCGGACTGATTGGGCCGAATGGAGCCGGGAAAACCAGTATCATGAAAATCTTAGTCGGATTGACCAGAAATTATACCGGAGAAGTGGATTTTAGCGGCGTCAGGGATATTGGCTGTATGATTGAAACACCCAGTTTTTATCCATACAACACGGGATACCAGAATCTGAGGTACTTTGCCGGATTAAACGGCGTAGGAAAAGAGAAAGTGAAAGAGCTGATGGAATTGTTAGGGCTTATGGATGCCGCAAATAAGAATGTCAAAGCGTATTCTCTTGGTATGAGGCAGAGATTGGGAATTGCCCAGGCTTTATTAAAAGATCCGGACGTTTTGGTTTTGGACGAACCTACGAATGGACTGGATCCGGAAGGCATTTATGAAGTCCGTGAATATATCAGGAAAATCGCAAATGAAAAAAATATTACGGTGTTGATTTCGAGTCATTTATTGGGCGAATTGGAGAAAATGTGCGACAGGGCAATCATAATTAAAAAAGGTGAAGTCATTCAGTTTATGGATTTTTGCGATGATAAGAAAGAGAGACAGATTACTTACGTAATGGAAAGCCCGGATGCAAAAGCGGCGCGAAAGATTCTTCAGGAAAATAAATATCGCGTGGTTTCACAGAATGAGCGGGAGGTACGAATCAGGATTGACGCCGGTGAAAAAATCGATGTTGTAAAATTACTGATGTCGCATCATGTGGTAATGACAGGACTTTATGAGGCATCCGAAACTCTGGAAGATACGTTCTTAGAGCTTATGAAAAACTAAAAGACGCAAAACTGTATAAC
>CATOKN010000038.1 GCA_951800425.1 uncultured Lachnospiraceae bacterium | reverse complement strand
CCGCCAGCCAATACAAGATTTTCTACATCTTTGTCTAAAATCCCTTTTGCGTGACGCGCCATCAAAACCAAAACCTCTTCCACAACTTTCTGAACAGACGCGGCCAGATCCATTTCCCGTTTTGTAATTACAGACTCAGGTTCTCTCTTTCCTCCGCCAAACAATACCGCAAATTTTTCATTTGTCATTGCCCTTCCGTTCGGATAATCAAAATATTCCAGATTCAGACAATAGGAACCGTCAGGCTTCACATCAATCAGTTTTTCTTTTATCAAAGAATAGTACATCGGCTCGCCATATGGGGCAAGACCCATCAGTTTATAATCGCCAGAGTTTACTTTAAATCCGCAAAAATAAGTAAATGCGCTGTATAACAATCCCAAAGAATGCGGATACTCAATTTCTTTCAGTATTTTAATATGATTTCCTTTGCCATAGCCAATGGTTGTCGTCGCATATTCTCCTACTCCATCATTTGTAATAATCATTGCTTCCTGATATGGGGATGGAAAAAAAGCGGAAGCCGCATGAGAAATATGATGCTCCGTTACATAAAGCTTATTTTCCATACCAAGCCGTCCCAGTTTTCTTTCCAGAAGAACATGTATCCACATTTTTCGACTCAAAAGGGAATCCAGTGAAAAATTTAATAAATCTTTGCATTCTTCTCCTGCAAATCGCAAATTTTTGATAAACCTTCCCATCGTCAAAAGAGGATTGTCATAATATACAACCGCGTCTAAATCTTCTGCATCCAAGTTCCCCTCTTTCAAACAATATTCAATTGCAAATTCCGGTATCGACGGATCATGTTTTCTTCGGGTAAACCGCTCTTCCTGCGCCGCGGCGATGATTTCCCCATCTTTTATCAGCGCGGCCGCAGAATCATGATACAATGCAGAGATTCCCAAAATGTGCATAACGCCCTCCTTTTTTAGTCAAAAACCACTTTTTGAAAATAATCAATCGTCTTTTTTAATCCCTCTTCCAAAGAAATCTCCGGCTGCCATCCCAACTCCTTTTTTGCCAGATGAATGTCCGGCTTTCTTTGCTTTGGATCATCCTTGGGCAGCGGCATATATCTGATTTTTGAATGTGATCCCGTCAGACGAATCACACGTTCCGCCAGTTCAAGCATTGTAAATTCTTCCGGATTTCCAAGATTTACGGGTCCGGTAAATCCATTTCTGCTGTCCATCATAAGCAGCATGCCCTTTACCAGATCTTCCACATGGCAAAAGCTTCGCGTCTGCATTCCGTCTCCATAAATTGTAATGTCTTCATTTTTCAGCGCCTGAACAATAAAATTTGAAACAACGCGTCCATCATCGCACCGCATTCTTGAGCCATATGTATTAAAAATGCGAATTACTTTAATATCCACGCCATGCTGTCTGTAATAATCAAAAAAAAGCGTCTCGGCCATTCGCTTGCCCTCGTCATAACAAGAACGAACCCCATTTGGATTTACGCTTCCAAAATAAGTTTCCGGCTGCGGATGCACCTGGGGATCCCCGTACACTTCGCTTGTACTTGCCTGCAGTATTCTGGCATTGCAGCGTTTTGCAAGCCCCAGCGTATGCAGCGCCCCAATAACGCTTGTCTTGCCGGTTTTTATGGGATCGTACTGATAATGAATGGGACTTGCCGGACATGCAAGATTATAAATCTGATCGCATTCTACATAAACGTCTTCCAAAACGTCCTGACGAATAAATTCAAAATATGGGTTGTCCATCAAATGGCGGATATTATCCTTTCGCCCCGTAAACAAATTATCCATACAAACAACATCATTTCCATTTTCCAACAGCTTCTCACAAAGATGAGAACCAATAAATCCCGCTCCGCCTGTCACCAGAATCCTTTGACGCTTCATTTTAAATCCCCCGTTTCACAAACTATTTCCTGCCGTACACCATGCCTCTTCGCACATCCATTGCCTGGTAAAAATCATCGTCCCAGCCAAATAACATATATCCTTTGGATACTTCCGTATGATAACCATACCTGCCTAATAAATTCCGAATCTCTTCTGCCTCGCCTGGCTTATGGTAAGAACAGACTGCGCAAAACGCATTGCTCATGCTCAAAACATTTCGCGCGCCGATTAAGACGTTTGGCTCTTCCCCTTCCACATCCATTTTTAAGAAATCAATTGGCTCTTTTAAAAAATAATCAAGCGTTTTTGTCGTTTCATTATTTTCTTTTCCCAAAAAAGAATGAATAATTTTCACCTTGTCTCTAAACGGAAGAAATGTCTTTGACAATGCTCTGCACCATTCTGTTTCACATTCAAAAATATATATTTTTTTACATTGCTCAATACAGGAAAGAGAAAACTCTCCTCCTTGCGCTCCCGCGTCCACAAGAACAGAATTATCTTTCATGGCGAATCCATCCGGTATATACAAATGCGGTGAATTCTTGCTTTGCTCATCAAAAATTCCTTTCAAAAAAGGCGTTTTCTTTACGTCTAAAAATTCTTTTGGATAGTACAGTCTCTTTCCGTTTACCTGTACGTACGGATCTTCCCCCTCAGCGTCACAGTAAACTTTATATTCTTCCCTGCTTCGCTCTAATTCCATATTAAAAATCGATAATTCATGATTTTGCACATATTTTACAATATCCTGAATCTCCGGATCGTTGGAATCCTGATATTTCTCCAGAAAAAAGTCCCGCAGCAGCCCCATGCCGCAGCCGTTAAAGTAATTTGCGATTCTATTTTTATTTACGCCAACAGACTGCAAATACTCAAAAATTTCGTGATATTGCTCCTCTTTTATTACGCATATCAATATCATATCCCAATTTAACCCGGCTATTTGTTCCGGAGCATAAACCGTCGTATCGCAAAATAGCTTTCCCTGCTTTTCTTTATCCAAATCGACATACCCAATCAATTCGAAATATCGCGAAAAATTTTTCTTATATTTTCCATAAAAATATTCCCCTAAACTCCCTGCTCCCCAGATTAACATCTTTTTCATTTTCAATCGTTCACTCCATAAAGTAAATTTCCTGTTCCGCTTTTCCCTGTCTTTTTATTAAGATTCCGGATACATGCCCAAATCCATCACCTCAACTTCACGATACCCCCCCCCGTCAGTTTTTAGCAGTAAAGCTCCCGCCACTCCTCCGCAAAAACAATTTGCAATCAGCCCCTGGCATTTTGACAACATAAGTATAACCAGACAATATTCCATTCCCCTTAAATACCTGTCGTTTTCCCTGTCAAATTTTATGTCCATCAAAACAGTGCCTTTTCTTCCCACTGTCCTTGGCTGTTCCGTACAGAGTAAGGCGTCTGAGAATTTTTCCTGAAACACTTTGAAAATATTCTCATCTTCTGTGGCAAGATATATAAATTCATATCCAAATTGCTTCATATGAATCTTTACTCTCTCTGCAAATTCATATGGATTCATTGGTATATGATGATTGCCGGGCATTTCGCTGACCATATCTGTTCCCCTTGCCAAAACGCCCAGTACTTTCCCATTGAGCTTTTTTTCTTCCTTTTCCAATCTGTGTTTCAATTCCTGGCTCGCCTGCATACAACCGTGCATTTTTGCCAGATTTTGATGCGTATCCACCAGATATTTCACAGATCCGAATGCATAATTCGACAAATACGCCTGATTACTAAAATCATCGCCAAACCTGCTCAAAATAACATTCTGACTTTCATATGCTTCCTCTAACGTATACTCCGAAGGCTGCCTGAAATAATCTGTCCACACATTTACTTTTCCGTACCGCTCCAATCCTGCATATTCCGTATAGTAATTCTTCATATCTACCAACAGTTCGTATCCATTTCTTTTTGCATTGTGATATGCGAACGCCGCGCGTTCATAAAAATTGAAAAAGCCATTTTTTCTTTCATCCCAGTGCGCCCTTAAAATATAAAACGTCACGTTTTTATTCCTGTCTCCAAATTCCACTCGTCTTTCCTGATGAAATTCGTCTGAAAAAATCTTTATCTTCTCACGCTTGATTTTCTGTATATGAACCAAATAGTCAATAATTTCACGCCAATAAAAACTGGCGATTAAAATTTTATCAAATTCTAATCTCAATGCTTCTTCTTTTACATAAAGCTTTTTCGATACTTCCGTTGTTTTCCTATCAGAATCTGTGATTCCTGCAATATGGTAGATTTGCTTTATCCAATAAATATTTTGCTTCAATACGTTTCCGTTTCCCCATACCAGCACGCATTCTTTCTTCACTCGGGCCCCTTTCTAAACAATCTTATTTTCGACTTGTCCATAAATAAAACTTTAAACTCTGTTTATATTCTGTATCAGAACGGGCTTTCCTGTAAACCGATACAATTCCACCAACGAGCCGCCATCTCCATAATAAGCGTCGGAAACTGCAATCGCCCTGTGCAGATCCGGAGTATTATCATAAATTCCCCACTTTTCTTTCTGGTATTTCGCAACTAACTCATGGTATTTTTGCGCCAGTTCCGGCCTCATTGCATCATAGGCCGCCTCGCTGAGGGGATGCGGCCGCCAGAGCAATATCGTATCTTCTCTGTTTTTTAACACTTCAAATACGGCCTGCATTTTCTTGAGGACCCTGTCTTTTTCTTCCAACAGGCGATAAATGCTGGTATTATAAAGCAGTACTTTGCGCCGGCTCCCATCTGTTCTTATAATCTTGTTCTTCCACTCTTCGGGCATTTCCACATTTTGCTTTGTTGTTTGCATTACTTTATCATATTTAGGCGAACCAATCGCAATAAATTTTTCTTCCGCAATTCCAAGTTTTCCTTCTAAATGATATTTCATTTCAAATTTATGAAATTTCCGAATATAAATTTCCCTCACTCTCTCCGACTGTACAAACACCCTGTCTGCAAACATAGTCCCCGGCAGCACGCACATCTGCTCCGACATCATATCTTTAAAACAAACAAAATATGGAATATAAACAAGCATATCCGTATACTTCTTTAACTCTCTCGCATAAAAATCGAGATGAACCGTCGTCACTTTATTTACATCATCATATGGATTATGAATATATATCACATCCGGGCGTCTGAGCTTTACATCATACTCTTCCCATGGCACGATAGGAACATCACTGGGAAACTCGTCTCCTTCGTAATGCATTTCAGAAACTGTTCCATCCTGATTTTTATCAAAATACGGAATCGGAACAACATACGCGTCGCTGTCCGCATCTTCTTTCGCCGCCAACCATACGCTTTCCAGACTGTCCCACATAGATGCCTTATATGGAAAAAAAGCAATTTCAAGCGTCTCGGATATGTGATTTACGACATAGTCATTCACATCTTCCAGATACCCCAAAAGCCGCTGGAAAAGTACCTCTGCGCCATTCTTTTTTGCTTCCGGCAAATGTTTTGATTTCCATGTGGATAATTCAAACAATGTTTCACAATAATCTTCCAGCTTTTTTATTATTATTTTGTCTGACTGCGCGTCTTCTTCTATTGTGTTTCCAATCCATATCGCTTTCTGCTGGCATTCCATCAGAAGATTTTGCATTGTCTCCTCATTCCCCTGAAGCATCACATAGAAAATAATTTTATGCGCCTTCATCAAATATGCAATATTATCCAAAATTCTGATTCTTTTAAATCTACGCATTTCCTATCCTTTTCTTCTCCATACAAATCCTTTGCTAATCGCTTTCATATCATCAAATAAAACGTCTTTGTCCACTTTAGAATGGAATTCACATTCCAGATAATATTCTGCAGAAAGCAGACTCAGCAAGTATCTTTCATCAAAAATACAGACAGGGCGCGCGCTAACATATATTATCTCCGGAACGCGCTCTATGCAGATTCTCTGACGGCTTCCTACAAGAGTCCTGTCAAAAATAATATATTGCGGCTTTCTTTTCAAAACAGTCTCCAGGATGCTCTCCGGATCTTTTATATATCCTATCACGCCCGAAAATAAAACTACGTCTATCTTGTCTGCAATCTCGTCTATGGAATATTCAAACCGTATGCCAGGATCTGAAAACAATTCTTTTCCCCGCTTTACAAAATGAGGCTGTTCCACTATATACCACATAATGTTGGCCGACATTTTTTGAAGCCGCTCTCTGTTTTTCAGATATGTACTTCCCAGAGATCCCCCAAAATCAAGTACCGTTACATTCGAATTCCCCCCCCCCCTTGTAAACTGCAGCCAAACTAAGCCAGGCCATAATATGATAATCTAAGTCTTTCTGAAAAAAGAGGACGGAATCCCTCTCGTATTCCGCATCTCCTCTTAATACGGCCTGAACGCTTTCCGTCACTTTTTCCAGTATATTCCTGTCGCAATAGCCGGCGCTTTGTTCTTCCGCCTCTTCCCATGTCTGATAATCTCCTTCAAATACGCTTTCTGTATTATCCATATATTCCAAACAATACTCCTTTCTGTTCCATTACCCTACTTCACCTGCGCCATCCATATCCTCGTCGTATAGGGAACTTTCACATATTTTTCCCCTTTTGCCTCTACCGCTTTCCTGATTTCAGAATTAATAAAGTCAAATTTTTCTCTGGACTGTCTTTGTACCGTCCCGTGAGATTTCCAGCCTTCAATAAAATCTTCTGCCAAAATCTCATGTACTACGGTTCCTTCGATATAGATTACGTCTTTAAATAATCCGCTTTCGCGAATCACATCCGTCTGATCTTCCCGCCGGGTTCCATAGCTGTAATCCGGAATCTGAGTCTTTAATATGTCCTCAATCTCTTTTTGCATCGGATCTCTTAAATCTCTGTGATTCCACATACACGCAAACCAACCGCCGTCTTTTAAAATTCGTTTTGTTTCCTTCAGCGCCTCCTGTCTGTCACATACATTAAACGAAGAGCCAAACGTCACCAGATGAAATTTTTGATCCTCCATCCCGGTATGTTCTCCAACGCCTTCAAACCACTGCACGTTCTGATACTGCGCCGTTCTCTTTATTCCATTTGCGCGCATTGCGTCATTTGGTTCCACCGCGCAGACGTTTAATCCGTATTCTGCAAGCTTCAAGGTTAAATGAGCCGCTCCCGCTCCCACGTCGCAGGCTGCGCCGCCTTTTTCAATTCCTGCAGTCTGAAGCATTTTGTCAATTGCGCTCTGTGCATAATCCGGCCTTTTTAAATATGCCTCCGCCAATTCTGTGTAATCCCATTCTGTTTTCATTTTTTATCCTCCTGATTTATTTTATTTATACATCCAGTTCCAAAAACAGTCTTTCCGCCTGTTCTTCCGGTGTTTTTTCTCCGTCGTTCTGCAATATCAAGTCCGGATGTTTGGGCTCTTCCACCTCGATATGAACGCCGGCAACCTCCGTTTCCTTTTCCGACGTAATTCCGCTGTAGAGGCCTTTCTGATCTCTTTGAAAAAGCGTTTCCATAGAAGCTTTAACAAAAATCTCCCGATAACCCTTAATATGTTCCCTGTTCCAGTCCCTTACGCAGTCAAACATAGAAATGGTACAGCATACGACGTTCATCTCCTGCTTTTGCAGCATATCGCAAAGCCTTGCATAGCGCATGGCGCATTTTATACGTTCCTCTCTGGCGTATCCCAGGTCGTCTCCAAATACTTTCCGCATAGCGTCTCCATCCAAAAACACAGTATTGGGACGTTTCTTTCTCAGCTTTTCGTAAAAGATCTTTCCAATCGTCGTCTTACCCGCGCCGGAGAGTCCGGTAATCCAGTATACGGCATTCATAACTCTGCCTCCACAACTTTCAGGTCATCACAATTATCAATCTCAAACCATCCTCTGTAAATCGGAACGGCGCGAAGCCGATTCCCCTCGTCAATCAATCCCTGCAGCAAATCCGTCATATACATTTTTGCATAATTTCTATCCGTTCGCCAAAGAAGTTCGCCATTTGCGCTTCTTCGTTTCGCCTCCGCGCTCAGATCCAGAATAGATTTCAGTCCATGTCCGCGAAAACGCATCAATCCGATATACTGAGACTGTACTCTGGAAAGATCCGTCGTTTTCTGTCCGATTTCTGTCAGAAACCCCTCCTTGTCCATCATCAAAGTCTCCGCGTCATCCAAAGGGTTCTCACATCTCTTTGCCCAGTAGTCATACCATCCGTCGTCTACGATGACCGACATATCCTCCTGCGCGGCCAATATCTTTTGAAACACAGACTCGTCATATATAATGTCTCCATACGAAACGATAATATCCGTTTCTTCCTCCATCTGTTTTCTCGCGCACATAAGGGAGCAGACCATATTCGTCGTTTCAAATTCTTCATTGACAATGAATTGAATTACCGTATCCTGAAATTCCTTTTTCAGAACCTCGCTTTTATATCCCGCGACAATCGTAATGTCTTCTTCTTTTATTCCGCAGGAAAACATGGTATCCAACTGGCGTCTGATGATGCTTCTTCCGTTAACCTCCACCATACATTTTGGCCTGTCGTCCGTCAGAGGCCTTAATCTGCTTCCCCATCCAGCCGCTAAAATAATTACTTTCATTTTTTGCATTCCTTTCTTTTACAACCGCAATTTTTCTTTTATAAAAAGCAAATCTGCCTCGTCAAATCCTTTCACGCGTTCCGGATGCCACATAATCCCATAAACAGGATATTCCTCATGACAAATCGCCTCTGCCACGCCGTCTTTTGTCCTGGAAACAACTGTGATCCCATCCCCCGGGTCATCCACGGCATAAGAATGATAGCTATTTACCTCGCGCGTAATCCCTCCTTCTATCTCGTGCCAGACGGCCACATGCCCCGTTGTCTTTTTCAGGCTGCCTCCGAAATACATTGCAATCGACTGCATTCCCCTGCACACGCCAAGGAGCGGAATCCCATTTTTGATTGCATATTGAATCAGGCCTTCGTCTATGCGGTCCCTTTCCGGAGCCGTTCCTCCATAGACCTGCGGATGATTCCCGCCTGACAATACAATTGCATCCGGCCTTATACGCTCTAACGCAGCCTGTAAAATTCTGGACTCATTTGGTATCGGCAATACCGCGGCGTCCAACTGCAAAAAAAGCTTCTGCCAGTTTTCATCCAGAGCGTCCCGAATTTCCCCATAATCCTTTATTTCATCTACACGCTGGCTGATTGCTATAATTTTCATGCCCGCTCTCCCTCCTCATCTCAATATTTTTATCGTTTTACCCTGCGCGTCTACTTCAAGCATAATCGCTTTTTTACATTGTTCAAATTTTTTTGCTCCCACGCCTATTACGGCGGGAATTCCCAATTCTCCGGCGCGTATCGCCATATGAGAATTTGCTCCTCCGTACATAGTGATAAAACCGCTGATTTTATGAGAAAATATCCAATCGAACCCAGGGTCTGCGCTGGGAATTAAAACAATTTTTTCCTCCATCCCTTCCACGTCTTCCATTTTATCCAGTAAAAATACTTCTCCCCGTATTTTTAAGGACGTAATGAAATTTGGTTCCGAATCCGGATAATAAAATTCCATCACCGCTTCTTTATCAACGATCACCGGCGGCAATGTAATGGAGCGGGTAATTTCATAATCGCGCTTTCCCTGACGAACGGAATAGAAAAGACTTTCCGTCACGCCCCTAGTTGACGAATACAAATCATAAACCGTTCGAATGTTAAGAAATGCGCAGTCGTCCTTTGCAATCCCCTCTTTTCTCCCGATTTCGCCAATCAGCCAGATTGCCCTGCTTAAATTTCTGGTAAAAACAAACTTTCCATATTCACGACCTTCAATCACCGTACTGATAAAATCCATCAAATCCAATATGTCATTCGAAAGCCCGTTTTCTGTAAGCTTTCCTTTTAACTGATTCAATTGCTTCAACGAAAGCCGGAATTCTTCTTTCTGTTGTTCCCCATCCTCTATCTCCTCACTCCATTCAAAATACAGTTCCGGAGCTTCATCATAACGGGGAGAAGTAATGTCATACGTTCCCGGACGCAAATGCCCATATTTTTTCAGAAAAGCGGCTGAGGACAGCTCTTTAAAATCCCGCTTCATATCTGAACTTACCGTATGAATTCCGTTCATAAACGACTCGTAATCGCCCTCCGAAATGATTCCGGAATTTACCAGAGACTGCAAAATCTGAACCGCAATAAAGGCTCCCCTGGCCAGTCCGGCAAAAGGAAGCGTCCCATATAGTTTGCAGTCTTCTAAAAGCCAGTACACTTTTTCTATTTCATCCAGATCGCTTTCCATAATTTCATGATAACGCTGATCCAAAACTTCTATTTTTCTATAATCTTTTCGCCACAAGCCGTTTTTATGATCAATAATTTTATTCGTCACATTTCTCAGCGCATCCAGA
>CATOKN010000037.1 GCA_951800425.1 uncultured Lachnospiraceae bacterium | reverse complement strand
CTTATTATGATCACCCACAACCTTGAGATTGCACAGATGGCTGACCGTGTGCTTCGCATGGAAGACGGCCGCCTGAAGGCGTAAGGAGGTTGTTATGCTTGCAAATAACAACCTAAAAATATGTCACACACTCGCGTGGCGGGATTTCAGATTTCACAAAGCAAAAAATTTACTGCTGGCTTTTGCGATGGTTTTGATTACAGGACTGTATACCTTCACTTTTCTTCTGGGCAGCTCAGTAGAAAATGCGTTTCTGCTCAATTATGAGTATCAATACGGCTCCACCAGCCACATCCTCTTCCATGGATTGACCCCGCATCAGGCAGATAAATTAGCGCAGCATCCCAATGTAAAAAGCACGGTTCAAATCAGCGCTTTGGGTCAGCTTTCTGATGAGATGATGGGTGTTCGCAGCGTTAAGCTGGCGGTAACCGATCAGGGCTATGCCGAGAGCATCCTCTCTGTTCCTACAACGGGGCGTTTGCCAGAGAAAGCGGGAGAAATTGCTCTGGATGAATTTACCATGGACTCACTGGGGGTTCTTCATGAATTGGGCGCTCCGGTGTCTGTTCAGTGGACAGATAGCAAGGGAGGACAGCACAGTACAGATTTTATCCTCTGCGGATGGTGGGCAAGCCCCACAAACTTCACAGAAGCCTGTGCCTGGGTGACAGCGGAGTGTGCTGCCGGACTTCTGCCCGGATACCCGGATACGGCATCCGTTACGCTGGGGGTTGATCTCCATCAGCCAAAGGAATTGGAACAGCAGGCGCGGCAGATTATGGCCGATCAGGGCGTAAACGTCGTGGGTATCGTTCTCGACGCCATTGACGCGTCCGGCGGCGCCAATGAAGAAACTGTGGAAAAAGCAAAGCTTCTCGCCGAACAAACCGGCGTAACGTATCCCTTTTTGATACCGGATGAAACCCTGCTAAACGGCAGACTGGCCGGAATCAATGCCGTTCCGGAGACATTTTTTGTAGACAAAGACGGAAACATTGTCGGAGAAACGTATTCCGGAAGCCGCTCTTTGGAGAGCTGGACGGAAGTTGTGGAAAACGAAAAGCAAGGCGTGACGCAATGAGCCGTTTTCGCTTCTCTAAGGCCGGCGTCCTGCTTGCATTATCAGGGCTTTTGCTGATGATTTACGGCGTCAGCCGCGGAGAAATGTCCGTCGTTTTACAAAAAGCAATCAATTTATGTATGGAGTGCATCGGAATTGGATAAGAAAAAACAAACAAATGAATGGAAACGCCATAAAATACAGGCCGTCTGGGCTTTGCTCACAAACAGCTATCTGGCAGGATTTTTACATGGAAAAATTTACCGGGGCAGCTTAAAAAACCTCTGCGTCCCCGGATTGAACTGCTATTCCTGTCCGGGCGCTCTTGGCGCCTGTCCCATAGGCGCCATGCAGGCGGTCATCGGAAGCTGGAATTTCAAATTTACCTTTTATATCGCCGGATTTTTGATGTTTACAGGCGCTTTGATTGGCAGATTCGTCTGCGGGTGGCTGTGCCCTTTCGGACTGATTCAGGATCTGCTGCATAAAATTCCCGCTCCGAAAAAAATCAAAAGCTTTCGGGGAGACAAACTGCTGCGAAAGCTGAAATACCTGATTTTGCTTTTGTTTGTCATTTTGCTGCCCATGTTTGCCGTAGACGTCCTTGGCCAGGGCGCGCCTTACTTCTGCAAACTTATCTGCCCGGCCGGCACTTTGGAGGGGGGACTTCCTCTGGTACTGCTGAATTCCTCTATGCGAAGCGCCATCGGATGGCTGTATGCATGGAAAAACGCGCTGCTGATTGTTACCATTGCTCTCTCCATCCTGATTTACCGGCCGTTTTGCAAATACATCTGCCCATTGGGAGCCGTTTATTCTATTTTTAATCCTGTGTCCGTATTTCGCTACCGGATCGATTCCGGCCGCTGCACAGGCTGTAATACATGCGCAAATGTCTGCAAAATGCAGGTGGATCCGGTAAAAAACGCAAACGACCCGGAATGCATTCGCTGCGGAGCATGCAAAAAGGCCTGTCCCACAAAGGCGATTCATTTTTAGTTTTCTTGTTTTGCATCTGTCATTCTATGGAAAGCAGACCAGAAAGACGCTGCATATTATCCCGCTTCAGCTGCATGGAGGGATGGACGTAGCGATTCATCGTAATATTTACGCTCGCGTGTCCAAGAATTTCAGACAGGCTTTTTACGTCAAAACCCAATTCCACGCATCTCGTTGCAAACGTATGGCGAAGCACATGATAATTGGCGTCTTTGATTGCGCAGCGCTTCAGCAGACGTTTGAAATGATTCTGCATTGTGCGCGGCTCAATCCATCTGGTATCGCTGCCCGTTAAAAAATAGCCGGATTCAGAAGTCTGCGCCGACTGAATAATCAGAGCCAGCTCCTCCGGAAACGGAATCGTGCGGATGGAACATCGGCTCTTTGGCGGCGTTACAATGACTTTTGTCCTGGTACCCCCTTTCTTTCTGTCCATTTTATCTATTTGAATGCGCTGCATCGTCTGATGCACATAAAGCGTTTTTTCGTCAAATGAAATATCCTCCCATTTCAATGCGCACAGCTCTCCGATTCTGATTCCGGTAAACAGGCAAATCAGTATTCCTACATTTCGAATGCATAAATCGGCACGAATATGGCTGTACAAAATCTGTTGTTCCCTGGCGCTGAAAATACGCATTTCTTTTGCATCCTGCTTAACTGTGACTGACCTGCCGTCACAGAGAAGCGGAATATTTTTCCCATCGCAAAACCGAAATATGCCGCGAATCAAAGACATCGTATCGGCTACCGTCTTTGCTGACAATCCTTTTCCTTTACTCCCTCCGGACGCAAGCAGCTCCACACAGTAAGTCTCCAGCATATTTTGCGTAATTTCGGAAACCTGCATTTTTCCAAGCTTTGGTCCGATATAATAATTCCAGAGATTTTGGTATTTAATATAAGTAGATTCTTTAATCATTGGCTTAATATGACGAAACCATTCCTCCGCAAAAACATAAAAATTTCCATTCTTTCTTCTGTAAATCTCTTCTCCTCTTTTTGACATAATAAATTTCCTCCTTTTCTATGACTCTAATTTTGACGGTTATTCAGATATTTTGTAAATATCTCCCCTCATTTCGCGTCATGAGAAAAGAAAGAGGCCTAAGCTGCCAATCATGCCCAGACCCTCGTTTATCTTCTATTTTTTACTGATTTTTGAACCAAGAAAATTTAATACTGCTCCCAGCAGAACTACGCACGCCGCGACTGCTTTCCCATACGCCGAGGTCAGGTATGTCAGCGCCTTTCCCAGATGCGGAATGGAAAAACGCACCGTCCCGATATAGCTGTCATACGAGACCGGCGTCGGATCCTCTTTTTCGTTCGCGTCTCCTTTCGTCGTAAATGTCCCGGATACCACATGATTCTTTTTTGCACGGTGCGTAATGATTCCTCCTCCGTCCGTTGAAGCGTAAAAAGCAATCACTTCTCCGTCCGCTACGTCCTCGGGCTGTCCTTTTTCCACATAAATCAGGCTTCCTACCGGAAGCTCTGGTTCCATACTTCCGCTCAGTACATGATACATCTGGTACCCGAAAAACCCTGGTATTACAAGCATGGAACAAAGGGCGATGACTGCCAGTATCGCCCCGGTTCCCGCCGCGCTTATGATTTTTCCGGCGCGGCTTACTTTTTTCGTGCTTCTCTTTTGTTCACTCATGGTTTTTTCCTGAAATTTATTCTGTTTACAGTCGTCCTTTTTTCTGCTTCGACAGCCGTCGCTTTACGCCGTTTCCGGTATAAAAGCCATATCCCGGCCACAAGCAGAATGGAAGCCGCTGCCGCTCCTATTCCGGCATATACCGGAAAATATCCCATCAATCCCGCCTGTTCTGCCTTAAGCGCCGCAAGAGGCACTTCTTCGTCGTCCAAATCTTCCAGCTTCTGCTGTGATAACGGCACGTCTTCGTCCAAAATAGGCGCTGCGTCTCCGCCAACTCCCGCGTCTAACGGCACATCTTCATCCGGCAGCTCCTGATCCGGCTGCGCGTCTGCCGCGTCCGGATTCGTCCCCTGTCCGTCCGCCGCTCCTGCGCCTCCTCCGGCCGCATTCGTTGTCGTCGTGCCTGTTGTCGTCGTATTTGTTGTCGTTGTCGTTGTTGTGGAATTTGTCGTCCCGCCGCCGGGCTTTGTTTCCTGCGTCGTCGAAACCGGCGCATACTGAAATGTAAATGTGTTCTCTGCTTCATTTGCCGACAGCGTCTTCACAAGATTCAGCGTCTGCGGCTGGTATCCGGCAATGTATCTCGAGGATACGTACTGCCGATCGCCAATATTTCCATAATAAACGTCGCTTTCTCTCAATTCCTTTCCGTTCATATCTTCATAGCTTACCGTATATTTTACCATATCCCCGCTGACGCCGTAAGCTACGACAAAATCCCTGTCGCACGCCACGTGGAATGTAGGCGCTTCGGCTTCGGAATTATCTCTTCCGGATCTGCGCACGCCCTTTACATAATATCTTTCATCGGAAGCTTTTGCCGCGTCCTGCGGACGAACGTACACCGTATCTCCATATTTTAACCCGCTGACTACGGCGCAGTCTTTGCCGTACGATACGCTTGCCGACTGGGAGGATACGTCAATTCCTCCGTTTTTTAATGTTCCCTGATTTCCCGCATACAGGCGCACCGTATACGTATACTCCTCTTCCGCCGCAAACGCCGTCTGACTGTTTGTCAGAATGAAAAGGGATAAAATCAGAAGAATCAAACTCATTTTTCTAAAGCATCTCATATCAACTCTCCCCTCCTGTTCCCTCTTCTTCCTGCTGGCGGCGAAGCAAAATAATTCCTCCTGCCAAAAGCAGCAGTCCGGATGCAAACATCAGAATAAGATACCGCATAATTTCCGTATCGTCGCCCGTCTTTACGGCGTTTCTGTCCGTTCTTAAATTTTCAGAATCTCCAGGCGCCGTCGTCTGGTTTTCAGATACAAGCTCCGTTGCAAAATCCATTTGCAGCCTTGCCAGCGTATTCTGATAATCGTTTACCAAAGTTTCTCCGTCCAGCGCGACTTTCAGCTTCACAACGCCTGATTCGCTGCTGCCCATGCGATCCAGATAAAAATAATTCTGAAGCGTCCTCGTCGCCCCATGCAGTCCTACGCCGTTGATTTTTCCTTCCCCGCCAAATTTTTCGCTGGAATAAAGCGTCGTCGTCTCCCCCTTGGTATCCGTATACGTCAGCAGATAATCATACGCGCCGCCCGCGGCGTCTCCCGCGTCTTCTAACGATTCCAGCACCTGATTTTTCATATACCAGTCTGCCTGGCCGTCAAACGTATTTTTTATCGTTACGGTAAGCTCTACGGAATCCCCCGGCTGCATGGCTCCGACTTCGTCGCTCATATTAGAAGACGTAAAGTTGCTCTCCATCTTTTTCCCGTCAAACGTCACCTGCCACCCGGACGCTCCCTGCCTGTCTTCTGCCAAAGCTGTGACGGAAGATGTAAACAGCAGAGCGAAAACCGCGGCAAGGCCTATGCCTCTTATTCTTTTCTTCATATTCCCTGCCTCCTTTAAAGAATTCCGAGGCCCGACGCGTCTACGCCCCACGCGCTTTTGATTGCATCCTGCGCGTTATGGGTCTGTACCGCGTCTACCTCCACGTCTACATGGAATTCTACGCCGTCATATTTATAAGTTGTCGTAATGGTGTTTCCCTTTGTCTCTACTTTTGCCTCCGAAGCCAGCTTTCCGTCAATTCGGATTGTATCCGCAAAAGGCTTTGTTTCTTTTCCTGATTTTAAAATGCCTTTATAAAACAATTCGGTACATTCAGCCGTTTCGTTTGGATTTTTGATCCAGCAATCCGTATTGGCAAAATTTAAATCAATCAAATCCGGCGAAAGCGTCGTCACTTTCTGCCCGTCTTTCATCCAGTACCGGTAAATGCGCACCCGGACGTATTCGTCAATAGAGCCGCTGTTTTTCACCGTCAGCTTTTCCTCATATTTTTTGTTTAAAGCAATCTTTTCTTTTTCTTTTAGCATATTAGAAAGCAATGTGCCGCCCGCCGACGTGCTTTCATTGTTCGTGCTTACGTTCCATTCATTCTTTTTGTAATCGCGGCTGCTTACTACGGTTCCGTTTTCCAGCAGACTTACGCCTATCTGGGAGACTGTGATTTCAGCCACGTAATTTTCACTGTAATATGTCAAAGCGGCTCTTGTACCGCCAATCGTACTTCCCAAAAGCAAAAGGCATGCCGCGGCAAGCATCAGATATGTCAGCTTCTTCTTTTTCATTGTCCGTCAGCCTCCTCTCCGGCTCCCGCAGCTTTCTGGTAATCCGTGTAAACCGTATTCCAGTCCGCAGTTGCGTTCCCGGCTTCGTCATAAACAACCGGAGTGCATTCCTGAACGACGATTACGTTAAAGCTTTCCTTATCAAAATCTTTTGGCAGCTCTCCAATGATGACATCCAGTACCTCCGTGCTTTTTCCTGCCGGAAGAATCGGGCCGTAATAGCAGTAACCGTCTTCCTTATTGAATGTCCAGAGGTTTTTGCCGCCGCTTTTGTCCTGATAAGAAACTTTCAGATCGCCGCCGTAAAATACTTTTACGCGGACAAAACAATCATTTTCCGATGTATTCGTAATGGATACCCGCTTTACCATATCCACGATCTCCTCGTGAATTTCCGTCTGAGATCCTAAATTTACCACGTGGCTTCCTCCCGCCGACACGTAGGTTGTAAAATACGCCGATGTACCGTTTAACGTCAGCGCCGCCGTCATGCAGAGGGCCGCGGCCGCCAATACCACCGTTGTTTTTCTGCTTTCTATCTTCCTCATTCCGTCGCAGCTCCTTTCTTCCTATTCAGCCGGCTTTGTAGGGTTGACGCAAGTCCATCCCCCTGAACCATCCTGTGTAAAGTGGTTGGTTACGCCGTATCCTCCCCGGTTGCCGCCGTCGTATCGGTTTCGAAACGCTACGGTCGCTTCGCTTCCAATTCCTGCTTCGATTGCAGCTTCCGACCAGATCACCGCCGTCCCCTCTTTGGAACCAACCACGGTATAGCTGGCTCCGGAATAAATTTCCGTCACCGTTACCGTCAATCCCACCGGGATTTTTTCAATGGTAATCGTATTGCTCCCAGCCGCCGAATAGGTCATGCTCTCCACTTCATCATATTTGATTTCTCCGTTTTTATCTTTCCCGACAATGTGGAACACAAACGTCGCCTTTCCCAGCGTCTCATTATAGTTTTCCAATGTTTTCACAATGTTCAGCTTTCCAAACTGCGGCTGCGCGTCCGGCTTTAATCCGATGGTCGTATCATATTTCCACTCGTCGCTACCTGCGCCGCCCAGCGTATAATCGCTGCTTGGAAGCGCGGTCAGATATGGGGTAAACGCATACTGTACCGTATAATCCGGATTAAAAGACTGCTCCGGAACGACCAGATACATTCCCGGCGTCAGTCCGAAAATTGTTCCGACAGCCGCCCCGCTTCCCTCTTCTTTTTGCACCACGGTCGAGCCGGCCGCTTCTATGGAAGACGACGCTCTGATTTTTTCCGCTTCGTTTGCAAGCTTCTGCCAGTCGGCGGCCGTAACGGACGACGGCTTTTGATTGACTGCGCTAAAATCTATGCTTTCAAACGCGCTTTCCGGAGAAAATCTCATTCCCGTCGCATCCACGTCCGCTACCCGGTAAACCGATACCGGAATCGACATCTGATTGAAATCTTCCAGATACTCCTCATTGCTTCCGATTGCGTTTCCAACTTCCACAGATACCGTAAGGCTGCACTCCCGGTTCAGGTCTACTTCATTTGCCGCCCAAGCCTGCATAAAGCTGACGCAGGGAAGAACCAGCAGCGCCGCAAGCGCCAGCGCATATCTTTTTTTCATCCTCTTTAATATTTTCAACTCGTTCCCTCCTTATTGTCCATGCTGCTTCTTTGCCCTTTTTTCCGCATCGCCCGACGCATAATGAAAATCACAAGCACGGTAATGCCAAGGCCAAATAACAGATACAGCATATAATAATTCTGAATCGCCTGTACCATGGATTCTACAGGCGTAGATTCCAGTTCTCCGTCATACGGAACTCTGTGTCCCCGCACCAGAAGCCGATGGCTGTTCACCCCGTAGGGCGTACAGGTAAACAAGGTGACGTAGTCTTTGCCTTTTTCGGTCTTCATTGCTTCTCCAAGCGCGTCAAAATCGTCTTTTTCTACCATAGGAAGAATCCGGTCTACCTCATAAGCCAAATCTTCATTTAAAATATGTATATAAAATCTGTCGCCCTTTACCAGCTGATCTATATCGGTAAACAGCGACGCGCTTGGCAGTCCTCTGTGCGCCGAAAGCACGCTGTGGTTGCCCTCTCCTCCAATCGGCAGCTTCGTGCCGTTCATATGTCCTACGCCTGTTTCCAACACGTCTTCGGAAGTTCCATGATAAACGGACAGCTTAATGTTGATTTTCGGGATGGTCAAATATCCCATTATTCCGTCGCCTGTGAGATTTAAAACTTTCCAGTACTCTGTGCTGCGAATGTCGTTTTCCCCGCCGATGCCGAAAACATCCGAAAGTATGCTGTTTTCTGAAAATGTCTGGTTATATGCGCCGGCCGCCGCCCATATTTCTTCAAAATCCTCTTCTGAAATTTCATTGACCGCCGCTTCATAATCTGAAATCAGCTGTGACTGGCGGTAAGTATTCCATTGGTTAGAAATCGTAGGATAGGCAAGAATGCCAAATCCCGCCAGGAATAATAATCCAAACAAAACCGATGAAATCTTCCTTAACATGGCTGGCCCTCCTCCGGCTCGATTTCTTCCTGCTTTGATCTTTCGGACGTTTCCTCTGTCCGGTCCTTCCGAAGCCAGTCGTTAAGCTCCTGTTCTCCAAGCGCCTGACTCTCCTTTAACCAATCGTCAAGCTCTTCTTCTATAAGTGTCTGACTATCCCGAAGCCAGTCGTCAAGCTCCTGTTGTTCCGGCTCCTGCCCCTCTTTTCTCCATTCCTCAGGCTCCATTACTTTTGAGCCCCGACTTTCTTTCAGCCACAGATCAAGCTCTCTTGCTTCCAAAATCTGTCCGTCCATCTTTGGCGCGTCAAAAGCGCCGTCACAAAGCCTCCCATCCAAAACGGCCTCCTGCCCTCCGCCTCCGGCCGAAGCAACTGCCAGGCGGCGCTCTTTCCTGTAAAGAAACAGACAAAATACCGCGGTAACAAACAGCCCCGCCACTACCCATAAGAGGTAATTGGTATGGAGGCTCATATTGCTAAGCGGAATTTTTTCATCCAAAAGCAGCTCCGGTTCGTAGGGAACTCTGTGACCGCGCACCAAAAGCCTGTGGCTGTTGACCCCGTAGGGCGTACACGTTAAAAGCGTCACCAGATCCTTGCCGTCTTCCACTTCCAGATCTTTCGTATCCTCCGGCTTGACCGTGGAAATTTTATCTACTTCGTAACAAAGCGTTTCATCTAACACATGCAAAAGGAAATGATCCTTTTTTTCCATTTTATCCAAATCGGTAAACAGCGCCGCGCTTGGAAGTCCCCGGTGCGCGGAAATGACCGCGTGGGTATTTTCCCCTCCAATCGGAAGAGAGCTTCCCTCCAGATGTCCCGCCGCAGTCTTTAACACCTCTTCTTCCGTCGTATGGAATACCGGAATCGTAATGTTGATTTTGGGAATCTCCACAGTTCCCATCACTCCGGTTCCGATGATATTTAAACAGGACGTATACGCGTCGTCTTTTCCCTGTTCTTTTACATTGGCAAATGAATCCGGAAGAATGCTTGGAAGCAGTGCGTTATTATAATTCACGGCCGCTTCTTTTTCCGCCTGATAGTCAATCGTACCGGACGCCTCTTTTGCGGCAACCTCCTCTTCGTAGCTGCTGATTAACTGCTTTTGTCTGTGATTGTTCCATTCATTTGCAACAAATGGATACAGCAGCAGGGAGAACCCGGCTAAAAATAAAATTCCTGTAAATATTTTACTTGTTCTCTTTTTCATCCGGCCTCTCCTTGCTGTTGCATTTTTTTGTGCTTTCTTTTTTATTCCGGGGCAGTTCATCCGCCCCGGAAAGTTGTTATAAGTCGTTATAATTGGTCTGATTTATTTTGTGGATTTTCTGCGGGTTGCGAAGAATAATCCTGCTGCGATAATCATAATCAGGCAGCCGCCGATGGTGAAGATCGTGGTACCGATGCCACCGGTGGATGGGAGTGCAGAAAGTTTGGTGTTTTTGATTTCATGCGTATCGGAAACGTCTGACCAGTCATTCTCATGTTCCGGCGTGCAGTCAATATCTGTCACTTTACCCTTTTCATTCGCGTCATATGTAGCCG
>CATOKN010000036.1 GCA_951800425.1 uncultured Lachnospiraceae bacterium | reverse complement strand
TTTTCTTTTGTATTAGAATTTGTAAAAAATTCTATTCCACAATGCAAAACACTGCAAATCAACGATACATCAGCTTGAAACAAGTAATTTTTTATAGCTTATTTGTTGAATTATACCAATAAATAAAATTTCATATATGAAAAGCAGGATATCTCCATTTCAAGAGTTCCCACTTTCAAATCCATTATCATTGAGAAACCAAAATACAAATTATCTAAATATTAGATGCATATTTGTGTGCCGCTTTAAAGAATTTAGCTCCTTTTCAATATAGTCCCAAGTCTTCTGATATGTACCTTGAACAGCAATATTAGGAGAAAGTATAAATTCTATAAACTCTCCTACTTTTCCATCATAACGCTCAGCAAAATCATCCGATAATATTTGCTTCTCTTCATCAGAATAATCTTTTAGCTCACCATACAATACATGTTCCAAATTACAAGAATTAAAATAAATTTGATAAGGTATGCCATTGATTTTTCCTGTTTTCCTGAGCTTATACAGAATGTCCCCTTTTCTTTTATTTCGTTTCGCGATTATATTTGCACATTTTGCATCAATATGATCTTCATAATATTGAATTTCTTCCACATCTGTTTCTACAATATCCGTATCCGCAATGTATACACCATCCGTATCAACAATGTGAATAATCTTTATAAAATCATCCTGACTGTACCGATACCTATTCTTCACACCTTCAATCTGTTCATTAATCTTTTTCAATATAGTGGCACTTGAAACGCAATCTTTTAATGTGATATCGCCATGCACAACAATAAACTGCACTTCATTACTGGAAAAGTATTCTTTCATGATTGTTCCAAGTGCCGCTTCATCACTTGGTCCCTCTACTATGAATATAACAACTTTCTTTTCACTCATGCTGTATCACTCTGCCTGCCTTTCTAAATGCCCGTGCAATCCTCAAACTATCTGTTTCCTCATAAATTACTTCATCCTGTCCACCAAGGGTAATACCTCTGATATACATATCCCTTAAATTATTTGATGCTTTTACATTTTTCATTCGGATATATCTTCTTTCAGGGTTCACCGTGGAAAACATAATATTGTCTTTATCCAGCATTTCTAAAGCACGCAGATTATGCGATGTGAATATTAACTGTCCTTTTGCACTTTTATTAAAAATGTCAAGCAATTCTCCCAGCATATACTCAAAAATACCCGCGTCCAATTCATCAACTACAAGGCAGATGGAAGGATTGCCAAACGCTTGAATCAAGGCATTCAAAATAGAAATAATTTTAACAATTCCCTCCGATTCCATTCGGATGGGAATAGGCGGCATATTTTCTCGGACAGAAACAAGCTCCACCCGATAACCGTTTTCCCCCGAATCCGTCAATTGCATCCCATAATGATAAACATCTATTTTCATACCCGGAATAATCGTAAATAGAACCATATTAACCTGTTCTACAATCATATCTAATATTTTTTTCCTTTCCTCACTTAAAACAACAGGTTCTGTCAACGGAACGGCAAAATCTCCTTTCATTCCGATTTCGTTCTGTTCAATTTTAAATGCCATAGGAAGTACAAAGTTTGCAGAAATCACACCGGAATGTGTATTGCGAATTACAAATAAGTCCTTTAAAGCAAATTGAAATAATGCCTTAATAACTTCTGAATAATCTCTAAAATGGTTCTCATAATTCCGGCAGAAAATTTCCCTGCTACCTTCCCCAAAAATATAAGAACAGTTACTTTTCTCAGCAATCTTTCTAGCTACAATCAGATCCGTTTTATTTTCTGCATTTGTTCCTATTACTTCATCTAACCTTTTTTTTGGAGTAAACACACTTTCCTGTTTTGAACGCTGATAATCTACAAACACTGTCTTATTGCTTCTGGAATTATCTTTATGGATAGCACAGCTCAATGTTTCCCTAACAATATTGACTCCATCTCCACTTCTCTTCAAAATAATTCTATAACTTACTTCATAGATAATTGTTTCTATAAAAATAGTAAAATCAGCCGTGATCTCTGCCTGATTACTAGCTACATCAATATAATCCGCAATTTCCCCGCCAAGTGTATTGCCAATCATAATTTTTTGCAAATAGTACAATGTGTCAATAACAGCAGTTTTGCCAGAGCCATTTTGGCCATATAATCCTAACACTTCTGCCGTTTTATATGTTAGATGTTTTTGGTAAGTATTTGGCATAACGATTTGTCCAGTTCTAACATTTTTAATATTTGAAATCTTCAATGAAGATAACCTCACAATACGTTCCATAATCTTTTACCTCCACGAAGTTTATTTTATCACAGATGCTACTTTATTACAATTATTTTCTCCTTTTTTGCATTTTTTATTCCTTTTTTTGAAAAACAAACTTTACTGAATTCTATCTATAATTTTACAGTAAATCACCGCCACTGCCGTACTCACAAACGTCGCCACAATAGCCGGTGCGATAATCCCGGCAGGGTTCACACTGCCATACTGACTGCGATACGCAATCATATTCACTGGTATCAACTGCAGGGAAGAAATATTCAAAATCAAAAATGTACACATCTCATTACTCGCAACCCGCTCCCTTTTTCCCCTTATTCCCTTACCATCACTTCGATAATCCGGATTCCCCATCTCCTCCTCCAACTTCGCCAGCTCCTCCATCGCCTTAAGTCCCGCCGGCGTCGCCGCCCAGCCAAGGCCAAAGACATTGGCAATCATATTTGCCGCGATATACCGGTTCGCCGGATGGTCTTTTGGAATATTCGGAAAAAGAAACTTCAAAAACGGCATGCATTTCCTGGCGGCTCCCTCAATTATGCCCGCGTTTTCTGCAATGCGCATAATTCCAACCCAAAACGACATCACCCCCATCATCGTAATGCAGAGGGCCACAGCCTCTTTGGCAGAGCTAAGGGCCGCCTCCGTCACTTCCGGCAGCGTTCCGTGAAACGCGGCGAAGACAACCCCTATCACAATCATAAATCCCCATAAATAATTCATGGCAAAAATCCTTTTTTAAAAAATCTATGCCGGGCGGCTTTTCCATATGATGGCAGACATTCCACAAGGCATATTCTATTTCTGCTTTTCATATATTCAATCAAACATATTGCATTTAGGAGTTCCCTTGAAACAACGATTCCAAAAAAGAATTCTTCCCGGCGCATGCGCCCTGATTTTCTTCTGTCTCTGCCTTGCTTCCTGCGACGCGCCTTCCAATATATTTTCATCCTCGTCGATTCGGCAGGAGCAGCGTTCTTTCGACGTCTATACCGATAAAATCTTTGTCCGGGAAATGCAAAAAAATGCAATCAATTTGCACTACACGCTTGCAAATCCCGAAAAAATGGGCGTTACCAGCCATAAAGTCTCGTTGGGAAGCCTGTCGAAAGAATCCGCCAAAAGCGCCGTTGCCGAAATAGAAAACATATCCGCTTCTCTTTCGGAGTTTGACTACGGCGCGCTAGACTCCAGGCAGCAGCTTTCATACGATATTTTAAAAGATTACTGCGACAAAGAACTGGCCGCGGCAGACTTTTACTATTACGAAGAACCCCTGCGGCCTACGACGGGCGTCCAGTCGGAGCTTCCCGTGCTTTTAGCGGAATATAATTTTTCCGACTCCTGCGACGTCACGGACTACCTCGCTCTTTTGACCTGCTTTGAAGACTATGTTCAGCAAATCTGTGTCTTTGAACAGGAAAAAGCCGCCAAAGGCCTTTTTATGCCAGACTACGCAGCCGACGCCGTCATAGAATCATGCAAAGCCTTTGCCGAAAATCCGTCCGAAAACTACTTAATCAGCACTTTTAACGCGCGCGTCAAAAAAGTTTCCGGCCTCTCCAAAAAGAAACGGCAATTCTATAAAAAGCAGAACAAGTCCCTGATAAAAAACGCGGTCATTCCGGCTTATGAAAAGCTGGCGGCTACGCTTGCCGAACTGAAAGATTCCTCCAAAAATTCAGCCGGATTATGTCTGCTGCCAAACGGCAGGGCCTATTATGAGCATCTGGTCCGTTCGAATACCGGTTCCCAAAAAAGCGTAAAAGAACTTCAGAAAATGACGGAACGACGAAGAAATCTGGATATGGCCGCTTTGCAGAAAATTCTGGCCGCAAATCCAAGCCTGACCCAGTCTGGCGATCCAAAGCTTGCGGCGACAGAGCCAAAAGAGATTTTAGAGCATCTCCTGACCGCCATACAAAAAGATTTTTATCCTGCCGCAAATACTTCCTATGAAATCAACTATGTTCATAAGTCTCTGGAAGATACCCTTGCGCCCGCTTTTTATCTGACCGCGCCAATTGACGACATCAGCCGCAATGTCATTTACCTGAACAGGCGCAGCCAATATTCCGGCATCCAGCTTTTTACAACGCTCGCCCATGAAGGCTATCCCGGCCATCTGTATCAGACGACAGGCTCTTACCAGGCCGGACTTGCTCCGATACGTTCTCTTTTGAATTATCCCGGCTATGTCGAGGGCTGGGCGACTTACGTGGAAATGCTTTCCTACCGTTATGCCGGATTGGAAGAACATCTTGCAGACATGCTGATGCACAACCAGTCCGCTCTCTTAAGCCTTTATGCATCCATTGATATGGCCATCCATTACGACGGATGGCAGCTTGCGGACGTTACGGCATTTTTAAACGGCTACGGCATTATGGATTCCGAAGTCATTCGCAGCATTTATGAGCTGATTGTGGAAGAGCCGGCCCATTATCTGAAATATTATATTGGGTATCTGGAATTTCTGGAATTAAAAGAATATGCAAAAGAAGAATTTGGCGAAGCGTATTCCGATCGCGACTTTCACCAGGCCATTATCCGGATTGGCCCTTCGCCGTTTTCCATTCTAAAGAACTACTTAAAAGCCTTTTATACGGCTTCCTGATTACGCAATAACAAAAAAACGCGGGAGAACGACCGGACGTCCAACGCCAATCTGTTCTCCCGCGCAGCATATGCTCTTCTTAACAATCCTGCTTCCCCTCCAGCAAGCCCTGATATACTTCGCTTTTTCGGATCCCTCTGTCTTTTGCCACTGCTTTCATTGCCGCTTTTCTTTCCATCCCTCTGGTTTCGTATCTTGCCATATGCTCTTCCAAAGGCACTTCCTCCCATGCCTTTTTTTCCTCTTCTTCGATTGCATCGCGGCTTTTTCCTGCAATTACCAGCACAAATTCACCTCTTGCCTCATGCTCGTCGTAAAACGCAATCGCCTCCGAAAGCGTCGTCTTTCTTTTTTCTTCAAATTTCTTTGTCATTTCCCGGCAAATCGTCAGGGAGCGTTCGCCCAAAGCTTCATACAATTCCTTTAACGTTTTCCGTATGCGGTGCGGCGCTTCATATAGGATTAAGGTTCTGGTTTCCCGTTCCATTTCTTTTAAAATCTTCGCCCGCTCTTTTTTCTCCGCGGGCAAAAACGCTTCAAACGCAAATCGTCTGGTCTTTTGCCCTGACATAATCAGCGCCGTAATACAGGCGGCTGCGCCAGGAACAGACGCCACCTCTATCCCCTCTTTATAACAAATGCAAACCAGCTCTTCTCCCGGATCAGAAATCCCGGGCGTTCCGGCGTCCGTAATCAACGCCACGTTTTGTCCCGCTTTCATCTTTTCCACAAGATAATATGCTTTTTCGATTTTATTATGCTCGTGATAGCTTGTCAGCGGCGTCTTTATCTCAAAATGATTCAGCAGCCGCATGGAATTGCGGGTATCTTCCGCCGCAATCAAATCCGCTTCCTTTAAAATGCGCAGCGCCCGCAGCGTAATGTCTTCGAGATTTCCAATCGGCGTCGCGCACAAATATAATTTCCCCTCCATAAACCCTCCTGTTTCCATGCCCTCGTACAACTTACAGCTCTGTCCTGTGCTGTCTGCCCTGCTCCTTTTCTGCCCGCAGCATAAAGGAACCAAATTCTAAAATGAATAAATCTCCAGAATCTCATTCGTATAAACGCCCTGGCTTTGATATACAATCAGGGGTCTTTCTACTTTCAGTCTGGAATTGCCGCCCCGAAGCCCCTCCAGAAGCGCCATATTCGGTTCTTTATCTACAAACGGATAGACAAGACGCATGCGTTTCGGCTCCAGACCATAGCGAACCATCTTCTCCATAATTTCCGCCAGGCGAAACGGACGATGCACCATGTAAAATCTTCCGTTTGGCTTTAACAGCTTTGCGCTCTCAATCAGCACGTCGTCCAGCGTGCAGTACAATTCATGCCTTGCCGCGGCTTTTGCCTGGTTTGCGGAAGAAATTCCATGATTTCCTATCATATACGGCGGGTTTGTCGTAATGACATCAAAAGAAGATGCCCCAAAAATGTTGGAAGCATCTTTTATATCTCCGGTTACAATATCAATTTTTTCCTCCAGATGGTTCAGCTTTACGCTTCTTGCCGCCATATCCGCGCTTTCTTCCTGAATTTCAAGTCCGGTAAAATGCTTTCCTTTTGTTTTTGCTTCTAAAAGAATCGGCAAAATGCCCGTACCCGTACCCAAATCCAACAGTAGCTCTCCGTCCTTTACTTTCGCAAATCCGGAGAGCAGCACCGCGTCCATGCCAAAACAAAACTTTTGAGGATTTTGTATGATCACATAACCATTCCGATGTAATTCATCCAAACGCTCGCCCGGTTTCAGATTATTTTGCATCATCAATTTTGGATTTTCCTCCGTTATCTTCCAGCGCCGCAAGCTCTTTCATTTCTGCGGCAGAAATTTTTACATCTTTTTTGCGTCTGGCGCGGAATTTTAATTCCTTTACTTTATATTCTCTTGCTTCTTTCTCATCTTCAAGCTCTACTACGACTTTGACAAGCTGGCGCAGGACGTTGACGCTCTGCACGACGCCTTTCAATCCCTCCGGCGTCGTTACCGTATCTCCGATGTTCGGAAGATGGCTGTTTAAATATTCATACGTTTCCTGCTCATTTTTCAGACAGCACATCAGTCTTCCGCAGACGCCTGAAATTTTGGCCGGATTTAAAGACAGATTCTGCTCCTTGGCCATCTTAATCGACACCGGCGCAAATTCCGGCAAATACGTATGGCAGCACAGGCCTCTTCCACAAATGCCAATCCCGCCCAGAATCTTCGTTTCGTCTCTTACGCCGATCTGGCGCAGTTCGATTCTGGTACGAAACACAGCCGCAAGATCCTTTACCAGCTCCCTGAAATCAATCCGTCCGTCCGCTGTAAAATAAAACAGCAGCTTATTGTTATCAAACGTATATTCTGCGTCTACCAGCTTCATTTCCAGATTGTGCTTCGCAATTTTATCGAGACAGATTTGAAACGCTTCCTGTTCCCGCTCTCTGTTTTTTTCCACTGTTTTCTCGTCCGCTTCCGTAGCGACGCGAATTACGACTTTTAACGGCTGCACGACCGTCTCGTCCTCAACTTCCCTTGGCGACAAAATAACCGTTCCCATTTCCACGCCGCACGCCGTCTCTACAATCACGTGATCTCCGGCCTCTATCTTTAGTCCTGCCGGATCAAAATAATATACCTTTCCGGCATTGCGAAACCGGACCCCAACGACTTTAGTCATTCTAATTCTCCTTTATTGTCAATAATAAAAGCTCCATAATCAGTTCAAAGTTTACATTTGCGCGAAGACGGGCTTTTGCTTTTTCCAATCCTTTCAGGATTTGTTCAATGCCACTGTAAGAACTGTGGCTCGCCGCTTTTTTAATATTGTAAATTTCTTCTCCAAATACAAGCCTGTTTGCGTCTGCCGTCGCTTTATACAGCAGCACGTCCCGGTACCAGACCATAATCAAATCAAAATAATCGTCAATCTCCAGCTTATATTCCGCGATTCTTTTGATTTCTCCTGTCATTTCATTTAAATCAATATCTTTTAGCCGCTTAATCAGCTGCAAAGCGGAGTCTTTCATCTCGTTAAACCGTTCCGAGCCGGCCAGCTTGAGGGCTTTTCCCACATTTCCCTGAGCAAACGCCACGCAGACGTCCGCCTGATAATCCGGTATGCCCTTTTCTGTCATTAAAAATGTGCGGATTTTCTCATCGCTGACCGCTTTTAGATCCAGACGCACGCATCTGGAAAGAATCGTTGGCAAAAATCCGTCCGCATTTGACGTCAAAAGAAGAATGATCCCATACGCCGGAGGCTCCTCAATCGTTTTCAGCAGCGCATTCTGCGCCTGTACGTTCATTTTCTCGGCTTCGTCTACAATGTATATTTTATATTTACCCGCGTAGGGCTTTAACGCCATATCTTCGTTTAACTGCTTTCGAATATCGTCAACGCCTATCGTATTTGGCTTTTCATGCGTCACATAGATGATGTCCGGCTGATTGTTGTTTTCCGCCTGTTTGCAGGAGCGGCATTCTCCGCATGCGTTTACGCCCCGCTTTTCGCACAGCAGGGCCGCCGCAAAGGCTTCCGCAAGCATTCTCTTGCCGGATTGATCCGGCCCGTTTAAAATACAGGCATGACTTACTTTATCAGACGCGATTGCATTTTGAAAATATTCTATGATCTTTTCATGTCCAATAATATTTGAAAAATTTTTCATTTTTATACTCCTCTATGTAAAGATGTCCAGCAGCAATCCCCGAATCTCGCCGATTTTTTCCAGAATGCCGAGATGATCTTTTTCGTCCTTTACCAGCGCGCTTGCCAGTTCGTCTAAATTGGCGTCAATCAAACGGATAATCCCATAAACCCGGTGTCGTCCTTTTCTGTCTAAAAAATTCTCTCTGGAAAATTTATGGGAACGGTTTACCACTTCGTTTAAAAAGTCCTTTACAAGTCCGCGGTACTTCTTCATGTCCCGAATATCCATATGCTGCGCAATCCGCTCTCCCTGATTTGTAATTTCATCCAGCAGCATGTTCAGCCGCTCCTGCAGCTGCGCTTCGCCAATCGCGCTTGTCAGCGTAAACTTAAAATTTCCGTCTGCTTCCGGCGTTTTCGCAACGGCTTCCGCCGGCGCCGCAGGCGTCATTTCATTTACCCTTATCTCCATTTCATACACTCCTTTATATTAATTCACGGATAAATGTCAAAATCTCACGATATGCGCATTCCAGGCTTTCATTGACAAAGCGCCGCGAAATTCCCGCGTCCTTTAGCTTTTCCTCCGAAAAATCTTCTGCGTCCGCCAGAAACCTCCTGCACAATTCCGCATATTTGGGTTCTTTTTGCGCGCGTTCCCGATCCAGCGCCCGCTTCAGACGAAGCCCGTCTTCTACTTCAACATAGATGGGAACGACAAAGTCCCCGCCAAAATAATTCCTGATTTTTGTATAGGATTCCAGCGTTGCAATCACAAGATAATTCCGCTTTGCCAAATCTATCTGCCCGTCGTTCACCGTAAAGTAAATCCATTCGCCGCACGCCGTCTGATAAGCGCGGCTCTCGATCACTTTTCCCGCTTCTTCCAGTTCCTTAAGCCCCTCTGCATCCGTAAAAAAATATTCCCGGCCATGCGTCTCTTCCGCCCGTATGGGCCTTGTCGTATAAGGCACGATGCCAAAAAGCGCGTCTTTGCATTCCTCTGTCAGCCTTTTATAAAGAGTATCCTTTCCGGAAGAACTCTTTCCCATTATGCAAAAAATTTTTCCCATATATCCTCCGGGCGTTCGCTTCCATCAACCGCTTAAAGTATAATACATTATTTAAAAATTGACAATGTTTATCCTTTCATTTCTTATATCGGCAATTCCCTGTAAATTCAATCGCAAATCCCTGCATTTCCTGATGTTTTTTATAAAATCCTCATCAATGGCTTCCCCAGGCAGAATCATTGGAATCCCCGGCGGGTACAAGCCCGCCATGCAGCCGCAGATTTTGCCTGCTGCTTCCTGAAACGAAACCTCTCTGACCGGAAGCTCCATCGCTTCGAAAAATTCCATCCGCTTCTTCTTTGGCGCGTACAGACGGCGAATCATCTCTATATTCTCATCCGTTTTCCCTCTGATAAAAGAAATTTCTTTTTCCAGACTCTTAAGCGCGTCCAAAAGACGCCGAAAGCCCTCCGGTCTGTCCATGATGCTTGTCATGCCAAGGACGTAAAACCCGGAACGCATCTCCATCTGCAAATGATGCTTTTGATAAAGCTTTTGATAAAGCCATTCTCCCGAACAATCTGTCTGCCTGGCAGAAATTACAATTTTCGACAAATCCATTCCAAAAGCTTCCGAATCCGAAAAATCCCGTCCGCACATAACGTGAAGCTTCTGCAATCGGTCCGCTTTCTCATAAAATCCGGTTAAAAGCCCGACATACCGTTCAAAAAGCTCTTTTCCCTCCTCCTTTAACAGACGGACGCATTTTTCCATTCCCGCCATCAGCACATAGGACGGCGAACTCGTCTGATAAATGGACAGATACTTTTCCACCGCCTGCGGAGAAATGAAATCAGAATTCAGATGCAGCAGCGCAGTCTGCGTC
>CATOKN010000035.1 GCA_951800425.1 uncultured Lachnospiraceae bacterium | reverse complement strand
ACAGAAGTGCTTACACCTTTATCGTTGATGAATCCTTTTGAGATATAAAAAGATTCCGCATTTTTGGATTTGGAAGTGATAACTCTCATAGGAAACGCCTCCTTTTCTATATTTTACCATACATTGCGATAAAATACAATATAATAAAACAAAAGATTTGACATAAAAAAAGCAGGTTTTATGCGACCTGCAAGGTATTTATCTAATATTCAACTGTCAAACTCCCGAGAAAAGAAGTCTGTAAAATTCCCATTCGGATAGATTTTACGGGCTTCTTTTTTGGTGAAAAAAGTAAAGTTTCTGACAATGAAATTTATGAAAAGTATAAGAATAAAATTGACTTTGCAGTTTGGAGGGTGTAAAATATTATAAAATATAGGCGCTTTTTTGCGTTATTTTATGTAAAATTAACATGCTGAAAAATTGTAAAGGGAGGAATTTAATTGAAACAGAGAATGAGAAAACAACTGTGGGAACGCATATTGTGCGTAGCGCTTTCGATGATTTTGACATTATCGGCGCTGCCTTCTTTCGGACTGAGAGCGGAAGAGGCGGGAGGCATGCTTGTAGAAACAGTGCAGTCTTCGATGCAGAACTCTGCAATGAAGAATTATTTTAAGTATACTGCGTACAGCGGAAAAAATTGGACGAATAATGCAAATGAGTCTTATATAGATCTTGGAAGTTCCGATGATCGGGCGGAAGAGTGCTTTTATGAAATTTATTTTGAGGGAAACGCGATTTCTGTTTATGCATCGAAAGCGTCCAGTCATGGAAAAGTAAAGTTTATTTTGGACGATGAAGAGGAACGCGTAGTAGATTTATACAGCAGCTCTCGTGTGACAGATAAGGTATATTCCGCTGCGGATCTTATAGAGGGAAAGCATGTACTTAAAGCAGTGACGCTGAATGAGAAAAGCGGCAATAAGATTGTCAACCAGGTAGAGTATGCGGAAGTTACGCATCGTCCTTATTCGGGAGGAGTGCCGGATCTTGGCGGCACGATTGGAGATGTGAATCGGCAGTATACGCAGAACGATTATACGGAAATTGCATCCGGTCATAAAAACTCTGCCGAGCTTTCCGCATGGAAAAATGACAAGGCCATAAGCGAGCTTGTACTTTATTCAAAAGACTGCAGTTTAAGCAACGTCAGAGTGACGGCAAGCGATTTGACAGACGGAGAAAATACGATTTCGGCGGAACATGTCAAGACGACGTTTATCAAATCAGTGAAAGCTTATAACGGAGGATATTTGGGCTACGGTGATAAAAACAGACCCATACCGGAGGCGACCGGAGCGAACAGAAGCGAATCTTCGGATATTCTCTATCAGCAGGGCGGTTTTGCAGAGATTGGCTGGAACGGCGTACAGCCGGTATGGGTGGAGTTTGACATACCAAAAGATGTGGCGGCCGGAGTTTATACGGGAACGCTGACGGCTTCGGCAGACGGCGTGGAAGAACCGCTTACGTTTACTTATACGGTAAAGGTGGCGGACGTTGTTTTGCCGGACGCGGATACGTATGCGGATACGTTTGATATTGAACTGTGGCAGTATCCATACAGCAGTGCGGAATATTATGATGTAGAGCCTTTTTCAGAAGAACACCTTGCGCTTATGGAATCTTCCATGCTGAAATACAAAGAAATCGGAGGCCATGCAATTACGACGACAATTGTGGAGGAGGCATGGAACGGGCAGACTTACAGCGCGAATGATGTGCATTATCCGTCGATGATCAAATGGACAAAAAATGACGACGGCAGTTTTGCTTACGATTATACGGATTTTGATCGCTGGGTTTCCTTTTGTAAAGGACTTGGAATAGGCGATAAAATTGTATTGTACAGCATTGCGCCCTGGCACAATTCTTTCACTTACTGGGAAAACGATACGCTGCAATATGAAGCGTTTACGGCAGGAAGCGAAAGATACAATGCGGTATGGACGGATTTTCTGGAAGATTTGATTGCCCACCTGGAAGAAAAGGGATGGTTTGAAGAGTCTTATATGGGCATCGATGAAAGAGGATTTTCCGCAGCGGCATTCGATGTGATTGAATCCGTTACAAATGAAGACGGAGAGAGCTTAAAGACAGCGGGAGCCATGGATGCTTTCGCAACCAAAAAAGATTTGGCCATGCGCGTTGACGATTTAAATATAGGGGATAATGCGGTTGCCGCGCACGTTGCGGAATTTCAGAATCTTCTGAAAGAAAGAGAAGAAGCGGGGCTTCGAACGACGCTGTATTCGTGTACGGAGCATAAGCCGGGGAACTTTTCTCTGAGCGCGCCGTCAGAGAGTTACTGGTCGATTATAAATGCGGCAAAGATGGGGACGGCAGGATTTCTGCGCTGGGCATATGACGCATGGGTAGAAGATCCGCTTCGCGATACGACGCATAACGCGTTTGAACCTGGCGACTGCTTTTTGATCTATCCGGATGAAAAAGACGCCGTAACGCCGGAGAGCAAAAGCTCCGTGCGTCTGGAGCGTATGGCGGAAGGCGTCCGGGACGTCAATAAGCTGCTCTATATTGAAAAGCAGGAGCCTGGATTTGCAGATGAAATCAAAGCTTTATACGATGGCATCAAAACGACGGCGTCTACGGGAAGAACATATTTGTCGGAGAATGAAAAAAGCAGCCTGAGCGAAGAGATGACGCGGTTTAAAGAAGGGATAGCGTCGATTACGGAAAGTTATGTGCGCTATGCGTCAAGTAACAAACAGGGAGTTCATCTTCTGATTGATAAGAAAGAAATGAAAGTCGGCAGCAAATTCAAGATTCCCCTGAGGGTAGTTACAGATCAGGAAGATTCGACGGTGGTGTACAGATCAGAAGATCCAATGACTGCGTCTGTAGACGCGTCCGGCGTAATTACGGCGAGAAAAACGGGAAGTACGGAAATTATGGTAAGGTGCGGACGTTTTGCAGTTTTTCTGGAGGTTACGGTAACAAAAGAAGAACTAAGCATTAAAAATACGCTGACGGATCATCGTTTGCCGGAAGAGTATTTATCGGATGTGTATAAGGGAGATCCGGATTATACAAAAGAGGATCGTGACAATTATGTCGGACAGCCGGACATGATTATGCTGGATGATAATAAGACGCTGTATACGGTTTTTCCGGTGGGTCATGGAAAAGGACGGATTATTATGATGACCAGTGAAGACGCGGGAGAGACGTGGACGCAGAAAACAGATATACCGGCTTCCTGGGAAACCTCTTATGAGACGCCGACAATTTACAAATTAAATATGACGAACGGGGATACAAAGCTGATCGTCATATCCGGCCGGCCGTCAGGTTTTGGAGCCCCGACCGGAGGATGGGATACTTCGTTGTCTACAGACGATGGAGAAACATGGACGGAATTTCAGACACATTGTGAAACATTTGAAGATGGCAGCCGTGTTGATTCGATTGTTGCAATGGCAAGTCTGGTACAGTTAAAGGATGAGGATGGAAATTATATTGATAAGTGGATGGGAGTATTTCATAAAGAGGGACCGTTTACGAATTATAAAACATATCTGACGTTCGATGAGGAGGGCAATGATCATTGGACCGTGCCGGTTCCCTATTTGAGCGAATACACTTCGATTGAACAGACGTATCAAATCTGCGAAGTCGGAATGTTCCGTTCGCCGGATGGAAAGAGAATTGTTGCTTTGGCCAGAAGTCAGAGCCATAATAATCCGGCAACTATGTTCTATTCGGACGACGAGGGAGAAACATGGAGCAAACCGGTAGACCTTCCAGGCTCTTTGGCAGGAGAACGTCATAAAGGCATGTACGATCCGACAGATCCAACGGGACAGCGGCTGATTGTTACGTTCCGGGAAATTCAATACGATAAGAACAATGACGGCCAGTTTGGCGGCGGAAGCGACTGGAAAGCCGGAGACTGGATTGCATGGGTAGGAACATACGATGATCTGATGAATCAAAACGAGGGTTCTTACAGAATTCTTCTGTGCGAGGACTGGGCGAATAACACATATTCAGGAGATACCGGATATTCAGGACTTGTGGTACAGCCGGATGGAACTTTTATCATAGATTCGTATGGTCACTGGGATAAGGAATATTCTCAAAGCCTGAGTCCGTACAATGTTTATAATGACTGGTGCTGGATCAAACAGGCGAAATTCAAATTGTCTGATTTGGATGAACAGACAGTTCCCCAAATTCAGGAAGAGATCAGATTGGAAATTGAACAGGCAGATTTGATGATAGAGGAGTTGTATACGCCGGAATCCTGGGAGAAGCTGGCGCAGGCGTTAGAAGCGGCCAGAAATGCATCGGAAGCCGGAAAGACGGCAGAATGCCAGGAGGCATTAAATCGGTTAAGAGAGGCGATCGCTTTATTGATAATCAAAGGAGCGGAGAGCGATGCGGTTCCGGTAGCAGAGATTACGTTAAATATGACGGAGCATACGTTTGAAAGTACGGGCAAAACGATAAATTTGATCGCGTCGGTAGCTCCGGAGAGAGCGACAGACCAGACGCTCATATGGAAAACAAGTAATCCAAAAGTTGCAGAAGTGTCCGAAGATGGAACAGTAACCGCCAAAGGAGTCGGAACGGCTGAAATTACGGCCGAGGCTTCGGATGGCTTCGGCGCAGAAGCAAAAGTTGTGATAACGGTAAAAGCTCCCAATAAACCCTCAGAAGGGACAGACAATAAACCAGGAACGTCAGGGCCAACAGGGACGAATCCACCAACAGGCTCCAACCCGGTCTCTCAGTTACAAGATGGTCAGGTAGAGACATTGGGTAAATTTCAATACAAGGTAATCGATGCCGCAGCCAAAACGGTAGCGTTTGCGGGAGGAACGGACAAGAAAGCCAAAACGGTGAAGATACCGGATAAAGTAGACTTAAGCGGGTCGATTTCCTGTACTGTAGTGGAAATAGGAAGCAAGGCGTTTGCAGGATATAAGAGTCTTACTTCTGTAACCATCGGCGCAAATGTAAAGACGATTGGAAAAAATGCTTTTTCGGGATGCAAGAAGTTAAAGAAAGTAACTCTGAAAGGAAAAGCGCTGAAACAAGTCAAAACAGGCGCATTTAAAAAGACGTCGGCCAAAATGGTTGTAACCGCAAAGAAGCTGAATAAGAAACAGAAAAAATCGATATTAACTAAGATGAAAAAAGCGGGTATGAGCAAGAAAGCGAAAATAAAATAAGCCGGTCATGAAAATTGCCGCACAGCCAAAATGAGCTGTGCGGCAATGCTTTGTTTTATCGCAGTGCCTTGAATACGGATGCCTGGGGCGTTTTTGATGATTTTGCCATGTCCAGATGCTGGACGGTACCGCAGCTTCCGTTTTCATAAAGAAAAATTCCTGTTTTCCGGACAAGAGCGTTGACGGAATTGTCTTTTGACGAATTTAAAGAAAAATCCGTCTGGGCGTTTCCAAGGTAAATGGCTCCAACCCCTGCTTTTCCGAGTGCGACTAACACATCTTTTCCCCGGGCGTCTTTCGTCCAGATGCGTAATTTGTCAAAAATCGGATCGTTTTCGTCAATCCAGCCGTTTCCGTCCGCGTCATAAGCGGCAAGATCTTTGAATCCATCGCCGCTTTTGGTACCGAACAACTCGCTTCCGTCATTGATGATGCCGTCTCCGTTTTTATCGAGCGCTAAAAAGCCGCTTCCGGCAGCTAGATTTGAAATTTCATCCGTCACTCCGTCCGCATCCAGATCAAAATAGAATTTTTGATCCGTGACCTGGGCGGAATTGGTATTTAAATTGATCACCAAAGGATCGCATAAAGCTGCCCGCTGGTTTAATGAGGCGCCAAAGTCTGTTGTGCTTGCGTATGTTTCCTCGAACGTGCGGCTCATTGTCATGGAAAGATCAAAGCTGATTTCCCGCCCGTCCGCTGTTTTTACCGTGCCTGTCGTGGAAAAAGAAGTCTCTTCCGTCTCTTCCTGATACCCGACTTCCGAATAGCTTCCGCCAAACGCCTGACCGCTTCCAAAAGAAGACTGTCCCGTTATGCTGCTGATAAAGCGATCCCGTATTGCATTTCCATTGCCAAATAAAAGCATTAAAAGATAATTGATAGACTGTTCCCGAATCGCGTGCATATCCGGAGTCGTTTTTCCGGTAATGGAGACAGGGCTTCCAATGGACTGCGCCTGTTTGAATTCATTGAAAAGATCTTTTTTTGAATTTCCCGCATTGGAATATCTGCTTTTTCCTGAGTCTGATTCTTCCTTGTAATGACTGACTTTCTGCATATTGCGGTTCTGCATAAATCCATTGCCCCAGAGCGAAAGGGAAGAAGAGACGGCCGTGGTGCGTTCATAGCTTCTGCGCGACGTCATGGCTACGTTGCCTGATTGTATAATCACGTATACTCCTCCTAAATTCATATTCCGCTCATTTCATTCTGCTTCCCTGTAAAATGAAATAAAAAAGACGGGAAATTCAAGAAAATCCATTTTCTTAAAAATACCGTCCATGGTTTTAATTAAGTACGAATGCATTCAAGTTACATATCGGAAAAATCAGGAAAATGATTAACACTTTTCTTAGAAGTATTTTTATAAAATAGAATAAATCCTAAGATTCCCAAAGGAATAAATAGGAGGATGATAAGCGGGTAGTCGAGAATAAATGTGACGCAGGTCCCCCAGAAGTTGTAGAGGATATGAAGAAAGACGGAAAGCCAGATGGAACCGCCCCGATGGCAGACATATCCTAAAAACAATCCAATGAAAAACGCATAAATCCCCTGTATCAGATTCATATGGAAAATGCCGAATAAAACGGCCTGAAAGAGATTGGCCGCCCAGAAAGGCAGAGCTTTTTTGGCAGAGGATAAAATTACGCCCCGGAATACAAATTCTTCGGATATGGGGCCTAAAATTACGGCGTATAAAATAAGAAGCAAAGTGGGGCTTTGGCTAAGTCCCGCAGTATCGATCAAACGCTCATAAAAATCCATCCATCCGGGAAAGAGGGATGCAGAAACAGCCGTTATGACGGAGGACGCCAGCTGAAGTCCGGGAACCAGAAAAATCAGTCCAAAGATAAGTCCTGGTTTGAAAAAATTTTTGACAGGAAAGTGCAAATCCCCCTGAAACTGCCCGCGGTACCATATACCGAAAATCAAAATACCGCATATTGCATAGAGAACAGAGACAATCATGGTAAATGACTGGCTGGAAAATTCAGAAGAAAGCAGCATAATTAGTTCTTCGTATTGTATTTTGCTGCCGGAAAGCATGCCGCTTAGCGCATGTTTGAGTATGACGATTCCGGCAATGGGGAGCATGGCCAGAAACTGCAGGGCAATGGACGCAAATACCGGCAGAAAGCAAAAGAAAAAATATCCTACTTTTTTCATCGTAAGTCTCCTTTTTGTGATAGAATAGAATTATTATAGCACAGGAATAGACAAGGTGCAAATTTGAGAAGGCGTGCATATGGAATTAAAGTATCTGGTATATAAAAAGGAAGAATTGGAACACGGCGGGCATCCGGACGAAGACGCGCGGAGACTTTTCGCACGCGTTCAAAGGCATGGCATAACGGTGGCTGAAATTTCAGAGGGTTCGCTGCGGGAATATTTTTGGGCAAAGCAGATTTTGCCTGAGCTTTCGCTTGTCATTGCTTCTACGGAGGAAACGCTGAAAGAGGCGGAGGCTCTTTTAGCGGCGGCGCTGGGGTATCAGAATCCGGATTTTCCGGATGAGCCGCTTGGCCGGGTGGATTATGTGGCGGAGGGCCTGGAGGAAGTGGACGTTTCTTTTCTGGAACGGGTCTATCAGAGAAAGCATGGGATTCCCTGGAGAATTCTTGAAACAAAACGGTGTTATCTGCGGGAAATGACGCTTTCTGATTTGCCGGATTTGTATCGGCTTTATGAGGGAGAGGGCATGACGAAATACATGGAGCCTTTGTACGAACGGGAGGAAGAGGAAGCGTATGCAAAGGCTTATATTCGGACGATGTACCGTTTTTACGGCTATGGAATGTGGCTGGTAAAAGACCGCGTAACAAACGAACTGATTGGCCGGGCCGGATTTGATCACTATATAGAAAATGACGAGACGCTGCTTGAAATGGGGTATGCGATTGCAGCTTCCCGTCAGAGAAGGGGATACGCTACGGAAGTCTGCGAGGCAATGATAGCGTATGCCAAAGAAGCGGCGATTGGATACGATAAACTGTACTGCTTTGTCAGAGAGGGTAATGCAGCGTCGAGGGCGCTGCTTTTGCGTCTTGGATTTTCTTTTCAGACGAGAACGGTCCGGGACGGAAAAGATATGCTTCGTTACGTCAGGCCGCTTTTGTAGTTTTAGGGAGTCTGCATCAGAAAAAATGTTTATTTTGTTTGTTTTAATCATTGCAATTTGATGCATAATTCTTTATAATACTAAACTAACTAAGCGGAGAGTTCAAAAGATGATAAAAGTTGGTGATAGTGGTATGGCAGATACACCCAATAAGGAATTAGAACAATTTGAAAAGGAAGTTCACAACTCAAAAGATAATATTCGTGAAATACAGGATTTTGAAGAGCCAGAGAAGCTGTATCAGGAGCTGATTCACAGCGTTTGCAAATATCATCCCTCCACGGATATTTCCATGATTGAGAAAGCATACCGCATAGCGGATGACGCGCATACGGGACAGGCGCGCAAATCCGGAGAGCCGTATATCATTCATCCGTTGTGCGTATCCATTATTCTTGCAGAGCTGGAGCTTGACAAGGAGACGATTGTCGCCGGGCTTTTGCATGACGTGGTAGAAGATACGGTGATGACAAACGAAGAGATAGAAAGGGAATTTGGAAGCGAAGTCGCGCTTTTGGTGGACGGCGTAACCAAGCTGGGCAGATTGTCTTACGAGGCGGATAAAGTGGAGATACAGGCGGAAAACCTCCGCAAGATGTTTCTCGCCATGGCAAAGGACATCCGCGTGATTTTAATTAAGCTGGCGGATCGTCTGCATAATATGCGGACGCTGCAGTATATGAGGCCGGAGAAGCAGAAAGAAAAGGCCAGGGAGACGATGGATATTTACGCGCCGATTGCGCATCGGCTCGGTATTTCCAAAGTAAAAGTGGAGCTGGACGATTTATCTTTGAAATATCTGGAGCCGGAAGCTTATTATGATCTGGTGGAAAAAGTCGCCTTGCGCAAAAACGTAAGGGATAAATATGTACGTCAGCTTGTGGACGAAGTCAAAGAACAGATGCGGGAAGCGAACATCCAGGCGGAAGTGATGGGAAGGGCGAAGCATTTCTTCAGTATCTATAAGAAAATGGTAAGCCAGGATAAGACGCTGGACCAGATATTTGATTTGTTTGCCATTCGCATCATTGTAGATTCGGTAAAAGACTGTTATGCCGCCCTTGGCATTATTCATGAGATGTATCGGCCCATTCCGGGGCGTTTTAAAGATTATATTGCCATGCCAAAGCCCAATATGTACCAGTCGCTTCATACAACGCTGATTGGACCCGCGGGGCAGCCGTTTGAAATTCAGATACGCACGTACGAGATGCACCGCACTTCCGAGTATGGTATCGCGGCTCATTGGAAATATAAAGAGGGCAAGGCGGGAATCAAAGCCGCCAACCGGGAGGAAGAGAAATTAAGCTGGCTGCGACAGATTCTGGAATGGCAGCAGGACATGTCTGACAATAAAGAGTTTCTGAGCCTGTTGAAAAGTGATTTGGATTTGTTTTCCGATATGGTATTTTGCTTTACGCCGACGGGAGACGTCAAAAATCTTCCTTACGGCTCCACGCCGATCGACTTTGCCTATTGCATTCATTCCGCAGTAGGAAATAAAATGATTGGGGCCAAGGTCAATGGCAAGCTGGTCAATATTGACTATGCAATTCAAAACGGAGACAGGATTGAAATTATTACTTCTCAAAACTCCAGAGGACCAAGCAGAGACTGGCTTAAGATTGTAAAGAGTACGCAGGCAAAAAATAAAATCAATCAGTGGTTCCGCAGCGAGCTAAAAGAAGAAAATATTCTAAAGGGCAAGGATTTGATTGCCCAATACTGTAAATCAAAAGGGATTAATCTTTCAGACATCAATAAACCGGAATATCAGGATAAAGTTTTAAATAAATATGGGTTCCATGACTGGAATTCCGCACTGGCGACAGTAGGACACGGCGGCCTGAAAGAGAGCCAGCTTGTCAACCGGATGTACGAGGAATACAAAAAGGATCATGTCGTGCAGATGACGGATCAGGACATTATGGAACATGTGGCGCAGAGCGGAAAAGACGTGCCGGAGCTGGAGAAGTCAAAAAGCGGGATTATCGTTAAGGGATTGTATGATGTGGCAGTGCATTTTTCCAGATGCTGCAGTCCGGTCCCGGGAGACGAAATCGTTGGCTATGTGACGAGGGGAAGGGGCGTTTCCGTTCATCGAACTG
>CATOKN010000034.1 GCA_951800425.1 uncultured Lachnospiraceae bacterium | reverse complement strand
GTGCTAAGATGCGAAAAACATATTCTGCCATAGATTTTCTGTTTGCGAATAGAAGGATTAAGAAAAAATTTATTTATAATTAGATATTTGATAAGCAACTCCAATTATGTAGTGAAATAAAAACTTTGGGAAACGAAAGTGATGGAATGCCACGCGAGACTATGAAGAAAAGTCTGTAAATACAAATCTTCTATGATAATGATGGGCGAAAAGCTTGAAAATGAGCTTTCCGCCCTTGCTTTATATATGGACAATAAAAATATCATCGCAGGTGTCTGTCATAGCTTTGGTGTTAAGCGTTATCAGCTTGTTTGCGGCAGTCATTCCGAGTGATTCGAATTTTGCTATTATAAAATATGTTTTTGCAGTTATCGCTTGTGTATTTTCAATCTATGGATTAATCAAAATCATACGATCCATGTATGTGAGAAAAGCTTATTGCAGAGTTCAGGTTGCGCTGGAAGAATATAAAAGGCGATTGGAAAATGGGGAAACCCAAAAGTAAATATGCATTGAATTTTAACAGAAAATCTAGTATGATGTAAAAGACGGTAATTTTACCGTCTTTCACCATGTAAGGGAAGATAAATTGAGGAGGATAAAGATGTATCCAATCGTAAAAAAAGAGAAATTGGCAGACAAAATTTTTCTGATGGATGTCAAAGCGCCGAGAGTGGCAAAGACCTGTGAACCGGGTCAGTTTGTAATTGTAAAAATAGATGAAGCGGGAGAGCGGATTCCCCTTACCATCTGCGACTATGACAGGGAGGCAGGGACGATTACCATTGTATTTCAGACAGTAGGCGCGTCAACGGAACGTATGCAGTATCTGGAAGAAGGCGACTCGTTTCTGGATTTTGCGGGTCCTTTGGGATGCGCATCCGAGTTGGTGGATATGGAGACGGAAGAGCTTAAGAAAAAGCGCATCGTATTTATCGCGGGCGGCGTTGGTACCGCGCCTGTGTATCCTCAGGTAAAATGGCTTCATGAACATGGAGTAGATTGTGATGTGATTATGGGATCCAGAACGAAAGATTTATTATTTTTTGTAGATAAAATGAAAGAAGTGGCGACGAATCTTTACATAACGACGGACGACGGAAGCTATGGGTTCCATGGTATGGGGACGAATCAGCTTCAGGCTTTGGTAGACGAGGGGCATACTTATGATCATTGCGTGGCGATTGGGCCGATGATTATGATGAAGTTTGTCTGTCTTCTGACAAAGAAGCTGGAGATTTCGACGATTGTTTCCATGAATCCAATTATGGTAGACGGAACCGGAATGTGCGGCGCATGCCGGCTTACAGTTGGAGATGAAGTAAAATTTGCCTGTGTGGACGGGCCGGAGTTTGACGGTCATCTGGTGGATTTCGATCAGGCGATGAAGCGGCAGCAGATTTATAAAACAGAGGAAGGAAGAGCTATGTTAAAGCTTCAGGAGGGCGATACGCATCATGGCGGCTGCGGACATTGCGGAGGTGAAAAATAATGGATGTATTAAAGAAAGTACCGGTAAGAGAGCAGGAGCCGCAGGTTCGTGCAAAGAATTTTGAAGAAGTTTGTCTGGGATACAACGAGGCGGAAGCAGTGGAGGAAGCAGAAAGGTGCATCAACTGCAAAAACGCGCAATGCGTGAAAGGGTGTCCGGTGGCAATTGATATTCCGGGATTTATCGCTGAGATTAAAAACCAGAATTTTGAAAAAGCATATGAAGTGTTAAGCGCGTCTTCTGCGCTTCCGGCAGTTTGCGGGCGCGTATGTCCGCAGGAAAGCCAGTGCGAGGGAAAATGTATTCGCGGCGTGAAAGGCGAGCCGGTTTCCATTGGAAAATTAGAGCGGTTTACGGCTGACTGGGCCAGGGAAAAAGGCATTGTTCCAAAATCCGAGAAAGAAAAGAACGGCCATAAAGTTGCAGTCATCGGTTCCGGTCCCGCGGGCCTTACCTGCGCGGGCGATTTGGCAAGAATGGGATATGACGTGACAATATTTGAAGCGCTTCACGAGCCGGGCGGCGTATTGATTTACGGCATACCGGAATTTCGTCTGCCAAAAGAAGACGTAGTGGCGAAAGAAGTTGAGAATGTCAAAGCGCTTGGCGTAAAGATAGAAACAAACGTAGTCATCGGCAAATCCACGACGATTGACGAGTTGATGGAGGAAGAGGGATTTGAAGCCGTATTCATCGGCTCCGGAGCCGGGCTGCCAAGATTTATGGGAATTCCCGGCGAACAGGCCAACGGCGTATTTTCCGCCAATGAGTTTCTGACGAGAAACAATCTGATGAAAGCGTTCCGGGAAGAATACGATACGCCGATCATGAAAGGCAGGAAAGTGGCCGTAGTCGGCGGCGGCAACGTGGCGATGGACGCAGCAAGGACGGCGCTGCGCCTTGGAGCCGAAGTACATATCGTATATCGAAGAAGTGAAGAGGAGCTTCCCGCCAGAGTGGAAGAAGTGCATCATGCGAAAGAAGAAGGCATTATTTTCAATCTTCTGACGAATCCGACGGAGATTTTGGTTGATGAAAACGGATGGGTCAAAGGTATGACCTGCATCCGTATGGAGCTTGGCGAGCCGGATGAATCCGGCAGAAGATCTCCGGTAAAAGTAGAAGGCTCAGAGTTTGAAATCGAGCTGGATACGGTGATTATGTCGCTTGGAACCTCGCCGAATCCATTGATTTCTTCTACGACAAAAGGGCTTGACGTAAACCGCAGGAAATGCATCGTGGCGGAAGAAGAAAACGGGGCCACGTCAAAACCGGGCGTATTTGCCGGGGGAGACGCCGTTACGGGAGCGGCAACCGTTATTCTTGCTATGGGCGCCGGAAAAGCGGCGGCAAAAGGGATAGACGAGTATTTATCGAAGAAAGAATCATAAATTTACAGAACAGTAAAAAGGCGCGCGGCCCCTCTTTGAGGCCGGCGCGCCTTTTTTGCGTGGGGAAAATAAGTCAGTCGTTTTCTAAAAGACAGTCAAGCAGACGATCATTGTCTTGTGGCATCATAAAGCAAAAGCGGATATATTTCTGGTTTAAAAACGGGAATGTAGAGCAGTCCCGAATCATCATGCCCTGCCGGATGGCGCGTTCAAATAAATCCTGAGACGTAACGCCGTCCGTAAGAATCTTAGCCAGAAGAAAATTGCCGCTGGCAGGATAGGCGTGAAAGGCGCCGCTTTTTTGAAGCCGCTGAAAAATGCGGATGCGTTCGGCAGAAATCAGCTCTTTTGTTTTTTTGATGTATGCTTCGTCAGAAAACATCAATTCTCCGGCAATGACAGCCAGGGAATTAATCGTCCATGGATTTTTTCTCATATTGATGGATTTTGTCAAATCCCGGTTTCCGGTTATCGCGTATCCAAGGCGAAGGCCGGGAGCTGCAAAGAATTTTGACGTTCCCCGCAGAATGATAATGTTATTGTAATAATGAGTCAGCGGAACGGCGGTGATTTCATCCATATTTTCGGCAAATTCCACATAAGTTTCATCGGTCATAACGAAAATGTCATATTGTTTGCAGACGTCTAAAATCTGCCGCATTTGCGCCCTTGTAATGCAGGAAGAGGTGGGATTGTTCGGATTGCAGATAACCAAAAGATCGATGCTTTCGTTTAAATGTTTTGTAAAATCAGAAAGATCCAGACAAAAATCATCTTTTTCTTTTAAAGGATAATAGTGGGTGGTTCCGCCGCCCAGAAAAATTTCCCGTTCATATTCAGAATAGGTAGGACCCAAAACAAGGGCTTTTTTTGGATGCTCGATTTGAATAAATAGGGAAATCAGTTCGGTAGAGCCGTTTCCTACGATAATATTGTCAAAATCGGAATGCGTATACTCTGCGATACAGCGGCGGAGAGCAGCATACTCTCTGTCGGGATAGGACGTAATGGCGTCTAAATGTTCGGCGAGAGTTTCTTTTAAATGAGTGGAAATGCCAAGAGGGTTGACGTTTGCTGAAAAACTGATGATGTCTTCTTTTTTGACGCCATAGTATTGTTCCACTTGTTCCAGATCGCTGCCGTGAAAATGATCCTTGTGTTTTATCATAATGGGGATACCTCCGGTTGAATTTGTAAGATAAATCGTATATAATTATAATCATTCTAATAGAAAAATCAACAGAAAAACAGGAGGCAGCGTGCGAAAGCGGATAAAAGAGCTTGCGGAAGGAAGAGTAGCGGGCATGGAATCTGCCGTAGAATTTTCCGTCAGCCGGATTGAGATGGAAGTCTGCGAAGGCAGGGATTTTAAAGGAGAATTTATCATTACAGCAAAAGATCAGACGTCGGTGCGCGGACTGGTCTATTCTTCCAATCCCCGTATGGAATGTATGACGGAAGGATTTGAAGGAGAAGAAATTCGGATTCAGTATAAATTTCATAGTGCGGGGCTTTTGGAAGGGGATGTGCAGGAGGGCAATTTTTTTATCGTATGCGCCCAGGGGGAATATACGCTTCCTTTTGCTGCGTCCGTAATAAAGCTTTATGCGGATTCTCAAATGGGTGTGATCCGTAATCTTTCTGATTTTTCTGAACTGGCAAAGAATCACTGGCAGGAAGCAAAGAAAGTGTTTTATTCTTCCGGATTTTTGAATTTGCTAAAAGACAGCGAAGAGAAAGAACGGTTTTTGCATATTGGTCTTGCAAGAGAAGCAAAAACAGACAAAGGGCTGGAAGAGTTCTTGTTGTCAGCGGGACGAAAAGAAGAGATATACATGGAAATCAGCCAGAAAGAGTTTATTTTTCCTGCCGTAAAAGAGCAAATCTGGCAGGAGGTTGCATTTAGCAGAAATACCTGGGGGTATGCGGAGTATTCTGTGGAAAGCGACGCGGATTTTATCATTCCAAAGAAAAATAATCTTACGACAGACGATTTTCTGGGAAGCAAAGCGGAGTTTGGATTTTATATAAAGCCAGAAAAATTGCATGCGGGTAAAAATTTTGGCCGCCTGATTTTGAAAAATGTACGTCAGGAAATTTATGCGGAAATTTGCGCTATAAAAGAAAATTCAGAAACAGAGAGCGTTTCTAAAGGAAAAGAAATTCGAAAGCTTCACATTGAATTGATGCAGACGTATCTTGAGTATCGGCTTCGAAAAATCGTAACCGGCAGATGGGCGCTTTTATCCTGTCATATTTTGGACAGCCTGATTGCGCTTGACGAGGCAAACCTCTGGTATCGGCTGTTTAAAGCGCAGGCTTTATGGACAAATGGCCAAAAACAGGAGGCAGAGTGGATTTTAAACGAGTTTAAACGCAAGCAAAGAGACAAAAGAAGCCCTCAGTGGGGGTATTATATGTATCTTTGCACCCTGATGGATCGGGAAGAGCTTTATGTAGATCGACTGACAGATGAAATCGAAGAGATTTACTGGGAAAACAGAGATCACTTTCTTTTGTTTTTCTGTCTTTTGTTTCTTAGGAAAGATTATGCGCAGAATGGAAGCCAGAAGCTGCGGGCGATTGAAAGAAGGGTTATGGGCGGAGTTAAAAGCCCGCTTTTGTATATGGAGGCGTATGACTTGTTTTGCCAGGAACCTTATTTGCTGAAGCGTCTGGGAGATTTCGAGATAGAAGTTTTAAACTGGACGCGCAGACAGGGTATGATGACAAAAGCGATTACCGATCAGTTCCTTTCCATATTTCCGCATAAGATGCCATTTCGAAAGACCGTATACCTGCTGCTGCAGGAATGTTACCGCATGATGGATTGCGCAAAAGAAATTCTGTATGAAAATCCGAAAGAAGGCATTATGACAAATGAAAAGCGCGTGCTTTCCGTAATTTGCGGATATTTAATTCGGAATCAGAAATATGGAGAGGAGTATTTTTCCTGGTATGCAAAGGGAGTAGAAGAGAAGCTGCGCATTACGGGGCTTTATGAAGCGTATTTGATGTCTATGGACAGCAAGAGCGTTTTGGAAGTTCCAAGAATTATTCAAATGTATTTTAAATACAATAACCAGCTTGGCAGCAGACAGAAAGCTGTTTTATATGTCAATATGATTGCCGCTAAAAAAGAGCAGCCGGAAGCGCTTCAGCAGCACTATGCCTCTATGGAAAAATTTGCATACGGACAGATGGAACAGGGGCATATGGATGATAATCTGGCTGTCATTTATCAGGAGGTGCTGTCTCATGGAATTTATTCTCCTCAGGTTTCTGACGCCCTCTCTGGCGTTTTATTTGTCCACAGGCTGACCTGTACCTGGAAAGGCGCGGCAAGAGTCGTGATTTTGCAGAATCAGACAGAACTGCAAAAAACAGTTCCGATTATTGATCAGAGAGCCTATTTTTCTCTTTATACGAACGATTATACGATCTTTATTGAAGACAGGCAGGGAAACCGTTATGCAAAGAGCGTGGATTATCAATTGGAAAAACTGATGCAGCCGGGCAGATATTTGAGAGCCTGCATGGAAAGCTCTCCGCGGAAGCTGCCGTATCTTTTGTATTATTTTGCAGAAAGAAAGGCGCAGGAGGTTTTTGAAGAAAACGATCTGAAATATTTTCTGACGGTTATGGCAAGCGACGAGGTAGACTGGGCGTATAAGGCGCGGCTGTTTCCCAGAATGTTTTCGCTTATGCATGAGTTAAACAGGACAAATGACATGAAGCGCGAGCTTGAGCGGGTGGATTTTTCTCTTATGCATTCTGAGGACAAAAAGCGCGTGCTGGAAATCTGCCTGTTGCAAAGGCTGTATCAACAGGCGTTTAGGATTGCGGAGGAATATGGATTTTTGGGGGTTCCTGCCGCTGCGAGAGTGCCGTTTGTCAACGATTGCATTTATCGCGCGGGATTTGAAGAAAATAAGGTAATTTTACGGTTTTGTGCGGAAACTTTTTTTGACGGAAAGTATAACGACGTGATGCTTCAGTACTTAAACCTGTATTATAAAGGCCCTATGGCATATATGATAAAAGTATTTGAGCGCGCGTCAGGGTTCGGCATTTCTGTCAAAGAGATTGCGGAGAGGATTTTAGTCCAGATGCTTTATACGTCTTCTTTTGAAAAATGTACGGAGGCTGTTTATCGGGAGTTCGAGGAGGGCGGGGATAAGCAGATAAAAGAAGCTTATCTGACTTATTTCTCCCATCGCAGCTTTATAGAGGGCGAAGCGATTCCGGAGGGATTCTTTGATGATTTGCAGAAATGGAAAGAAGACGGCAACGAGACGAACGAGCTGTGCAGCCTTGCTCTGCTGTCCCATTATGCAAAGCACGCATCATCTCCGGAAGCGGAAGAATTGATGCAAAAATGTCTGTTTCAGGGAATGTATTTTGGGTTTTACAGGAATTTTAATCAGGAGTTTATGATAAAGTATCAGCTTTACGATAAATATTATATAGAATACCGGGCAAGCGGATGTGGAAAGGTATGGCTTCATTACCGGAAAGAAGGGGAGATGGACGAATTTACCGAAGAAATGACGGAGGCGTGCGAAGGAATTTATGTAAAAAAGATAATATTATTTTTTGGCGAGACAGTTTCGTATTATATTCTGGAAGAACTGGACGGGGCGATGCAAAAGGTGAAGAGCGGAAGCATAGCGTATGACGGGACTTTTGAATCTTTACAGGAAGATTGGAAAAAAGAAGGACGCTATGGTATGTTAAATCAGATGATGTCGCTTAGCGCGAAGCAGGATGTCAGGGGCCTTTATGAGAAAATGCGGGAATATGAACAGATGAACCGCATGACGGAAAATCTGTTTTCTGTGATTAAATAGAACGGAGAAGAAGCATGGCAGAGAGATATGTTGGAATTGACCTGAATGATAAGCATGCGATGATAAGCCATTATGCGAAAGGAATGTCAGAACCTGGTACGTTTAGCATGGTAACAGGAAGCGAAGTATATCAAATACCGGTATGCATTTCCAGAAAAGCGGAAACGGGCCAGTGGATATACGGGGAAGAAGCAAAAAGACATGCAAAAGAACAGAAAGGCGCCTGTGTGGATGGTCTGTTAAAAAAAGCGCTGGCTTCCGAAGAGGTGGAATTAGACGGTTCTGTATATGGCGCTTCGGAACTTTTGTTTTTGTTCATAAAAAAACTTCTGGGATTTGTGTCTCAGGGCGGAGGAGAGATTTGGCCGGATAAGCTGGTGATTGCCGTGGAAAATATGAATCCGGAACACAGGAAGCTTTTTGGATTTTTTGCGGAATGGCTGAAAATTCCGTCCGAAAGACTGCTGCTTTTTGATTATCGGGAGAGTTTTTATTACTATGCGCTAAGCCAGGCCGCAGAGCTTTGCCTGCATGACGCCGCTCTTTATTATTATACGACGGGAAAGCTGTTTTGCCTTGTGTTAAGCCATGACAGAAAAACGAAGCCGCAGATTGTTACGATAGAGGAAACGCATTATGAAGCCATGTTAAAAGAGAAAGACGAGGAATTTGCAAAGATTGTGGAACATTCTCTTTCCGGCAAAATTATATCTTCCATTTATCTGATTGGAGACGGATTCGATGGAGAATGGATGAAAAAATCGCTTTCTGTCATTTGCCGGGGGCGAAGGGCGTTTATGGGAAAGAACTTGTTTAGCAAGGGAGCCTGTTATGGGGCGGCGGTAAAATCGGATCACGCAGACTGGGATTACGTTTATATGGGAGACAATGAACTGAAGATCAATATCAGTTTGAAATTGGAAAATCAGGAGAAAACAGAATTTTTTTCATTGATTACCGCCGGTGAGAACTGGTATGAGGCCCATGGGGAGTGTGAAGTGATTTTAATTGGAACGCCCGTCATAGATTTTTGGTTTCAGGCGCCAAGAAGCAAGGAAGCAGTCGTACGTTCCCTGGAGCTTGGAGATATGCCGGAGCGGGAAGACAAAACGACGCGCCTTCGGATTACCGCAAAGCCGGTAGCGGTTGACCGGATTAAGCTGTCTATTATGGACATGGGGTTTGGAGAAATCGCAAAAAGTTCGGAAAAGGTTTGGGAATATACGATAGCCATTTAGGAGGATAAAATGGGAGTTTTGCATTTATGCAGCCATGAATTGGCGTTTGTACCGTATTATATTGAAAATATTGGGTTAAATGTATATTCGCTGGAAGAATTGTGTCATTATTTGAAGCACAATATTGATCTGGTGGAACCTTCGTTTATGGACGATGAGCTGATTGGATGGATTCGGGAAGAACTAAAGCTTTCTTTGCTTGCAGATGAACTTTGCAGACTGAAAATGGAAGAAGGCAGCCTGCCTGAATTTATAGAAATGCTGGCAAAGGGATGCAGTTATTGTACGCCGGAAGAAATCAGGAAAATGAAAGAGGCCGTAGCCGATTTTAAGAATAAAAGCGAAATAGAATGCAGGAAAATTCGCGCCGACCGCCTTCTTTTGAAGAAGCGGTATGGAGCCAGCATAATGGAATATTTTAAGCTTTTGCAGTCCGGGGAAGTAAGGGGGGTATTTGCCGGAAATATATATCATAATCTGGGGACGGCTTACGCGGGACTTTTTTTCTTTCAGGAAGCCGCGGATTGTTATGGGAAAGCATTTGTCAGAAACAAGGATTCTTTATCTTTGAAGCAGCAGCAGGAAGCAATCAGGCTTGCAGAAAGAAAGGAAACGAAAGCGGAAAGGGCGGAAAGCACAGGTTCTTTTCCTGAGGGAACATTAGAGAGCTGGAAAAACGCCTACATCAAAAGCTGCAAATAAGAGAGGTTGAAAATATGGGATTGTTCAAAAAAAGAAAAAAGAAAAGGCAGGAATTAGAAAGAATCCGTCGGGAAAATGCAGATATTGCGCTGGATGGAGCTTCTGCGGACAGTTTTGAGGATAAAAGAACGATACAGGATTATATTATGAATTGCTGTCAGCAGATTATAGAAGCGGGAAAAGAGCTGAAAGAAGAACAGTCAGAGTATCGAATTGTTACAGATTATTTGAATGACATACAAATTTTGGAAGAACTTCCGAAAGAAGAGAGCAAGGAAATCCGAAGCACGGCGGAAAGCGTTCAGAATTTAAATCAACAGCGGGAGGAATATCAAAATTCTGAAAAGAGAATTTCCGATGTGCAGTTTGTCCAAATGCAGCAGGAAGAAGAAAGAATTCCGCAGGCAATCCGGAAATTAAAGGAAAATGAAGAATATCAAAGCGCGGTAAAGCGGGATATGAATTATCTGGAAGGAGAAAAGACCGAATGGTATTACAATAAATTTGATCTGCTTCATCAACAGAAGATATTAAAAGCGTTTTCTTTTGTTTTGCCAGGAATTTTTCTTATGAGCGCGGCGATTCTATTCGTGCTTCAGACAGGGTTTCATCTGGATGTCATTTACGCCTGGATGGCAGTCATTTTTGCCGCGGCTGTGGGAGGGTTTGGCATTTATATGAAAATGTCATGGAATCAGACAGAAATTAAGCGGTCAGAAGTCAATATGAATCATGCCATTGTTTTGTTGAATAAAGTAAAATTCCGGTATGTAAATGTGACGAATGCGGTGGATTATGCC
>CATOKN010000033.1 GCA_951800425.1 uncultured Lachnospiraceae bacterium | reverse complement strand
GTATTGACCCGGACTCCGTTAATGCCGACGCAGGCCCCGACCGGATCGACGTCCGGATCGTTTGACCATACTGCGATTTTCGTTCTGCTTCCGGCTTCTCTTGCAATGCTCTTTATCTCCACAATGCCGTCCCTGACTTCCGTCACTTCCGATTCAAAGAGACGCTTTACCAGTTCAGGATGCGTTCTGGACACTAAAATTTTGGGCCCGCGGTTGGTTGACTTGACCTCTAACACATAAAGCTTGATGCGTTCCGTAGGCTGGAAAGATTCTCCTTTTACCTGCTCGTTTTCCGTCAGAATGGCGTCTGCCTTTCCCAGATTGATGCTGATATTTTTTCCTGCGTAACGCTGTACAATTCCGGTTACAATGTCTTTTTCCTTACTGTAGTACTCATCGTATAAAACTTTCCGCTCCTCTTCGCGGATTTTCTGCAAAATGACGTTTTTTGCATTCTGTGTTGCAATTCTTCCAAACTCCTTGGATTTGACTTCGATATTCACAATATCCTCCGGCTCATATTTGGAATCTATCATCTTTGCATTGACCAGGCTGATTTCAGTCACCGGATCCTCCACCTGCTCTACGACTGTCTTCTCCTGGTAAACATGGTATTCACAACTTTCCGGATCAATCTGCACTTTGATATTTTCTGACTTCCCAAAATGATTTTTACATGCAGTGATCAGTGAGTTTTCAATGGCATCCAGCAGTGTCTCTTTTGGAATGTTCTTTTCCTGCTCTAAGATTGTCAACGCCTCCAGCAACTCATTACTACTCATCTTTATATCCTCCTGACTTTTCATGCTCCGTAATGTTTAAATATCAAATGCCTGACGGATTAATGCAATATCCGCCTTTTCAAATACCATACCTTCTCCGTCTTCCCCTGTTATGGTAACGCTCTTCTCATCATAATCTTTCAAAATCCCTGTGAATTCCTTTGCATGATTCACTGGCCGGTATGTGCGGATTTCCACTTTCTTTCCCATATTCCGGATATAGTCTTTTTCTTTTTTTAACGGCCGCAAAAGACCCGGAGAGCTTACTTCAAATATATACGATCCATCTATATAATCTTCCCTGTCTAATATTTCATTCATCTCTCTGGCCACAAGCTCGCAGTCATTTACCGTAATGCCGCCTTCTTTTTCTATATAAGCTCTTAAATACCATGTGCCGCCCTCTTTGACGTATTCTACGTCAATCAGCTCAAAGTTATTTTTCTCTAAAACTGGCAATATCAGGCTTTCCGTTTTTTCTTCATATGCTTTTCCTTTACCCACGCAATCACTTCCCTCCGTATAACATAATTTGAGAGTGGACGTCCGTCCACTCTCAATCCAAATCTTTATTCAACAATATTCAGTATAACACCGGCTTCCATATATTGCAAGCGTTTTTCTCCTGAAATTCCTACATTGAAATTTCTATATGATAATACACACCAGCCCGCCGTTGCTGTCATTGACAATTTTCTGCATCGTGTCCTGCAATTTCATCTGGCATTCATCGTCCATCATGGAAATTTTGCCGCGTATGCCGTCCTCCATCAGTTCTCCTACCGACTTTCCAAAAATATTGGTATCCCAGATGCCGCTCTCCGTATTCTGACCGTCTTTAATATAAGCAATCAAATCTTTGGCCTGTTCTTCGCTTCCTACAATCGGCGCAATTTCTGTTTCAATATTGGCCCGTATCAAATGTATTGACGGGGAAGTCGCTTTCAATTTCACGCCATATTTATTTCCATGGCGAATCAGCTCCGGCTCCTCCAGAGAAATGTCGTTTAACTGCGGATGAATGACGCCGTATCCTTTCATCTGAACCGCGTTGACCGCATCCGCAACTTTCTCATATGCGTTCTTTTGCTCCGAAAGATCTTTGATCAGGGAAATCAACTGGTATTCTCCCTGAATCGGAACGCCCGTCAGCTCGCTGATATTTTCGTAATAATATTTCTCTTCCATTTCCATTTTAATTTTCAAAAGCCCGCGGGCCAAATCCACTTTATCGAGATGTACGTCTTTGATATATTCAGAATTTTCCTGTTTTTTGATATGCTTCATATCTTTTGCTTTTGTCACGGAATTTAAAACCGCCCGCGCGTTTTCAATGACATTTTCTTTCATTCGATTGGAAGACGGCAGCATTTCGGCCCATTTTGGTATGTAAAACTCTATTTTCACAATTGGAAATTCATAAAGAATGCTTTCCAGAATCCGGTGAATATCATCCTTTCGCAATTGCTCGCAATTTGCGGCAATGACTGGCGTCTGATATTTTTCCGTCATCTGTTCCACAAGCTTTACCGTCTCATCGCTATAGGGACGTTCGGAATTTAACACGATGACAAAAGGCTTTCCAAGAGTTTTCAATTCTCCTACCGTCTTTTCCTCTGCCGGAAGATAGCTCTCGCGGCCCAGTTCCCCAAAAGAACCGTCCGCCGTAATAACGATTCCAATGGTGGAATGATCTTTGATGACTTTCTGCGTTCCAATGGAAGCTGCGTCTACAAAAGGAATTTCATAATCAAACCAGGGCGTTTTTACCATGCGCTTATTGCTTCCCTCCATATGCCCCGTCGCTCCGTCCACCATATATCCCACGCAGTCAATCAAACGCACCTTTACTTCGGTATCGCCGTCTAAATGGATCAAAGCCGCGTCTTTTGGAATAAATTTCGGCTCCGTCGTCATAATCGTTTTTCCCTGTGCAGATTGGGGCAGCTCATCTACCGTTCTTTGTCTGCTGTTTTCGTCTTCCATATTCGGAAGCACCATAAGATCCATAAACCTTTTGATAAAAGTTGACTTTCCCGTACGGACCGGCCCTACAATCCCAATATATATTTCACCGCCGGTTCTTTGCTGTATGTCTTTATAAAGATTAAATTCTTTCTCAGACGCCATTTCCATAAAAATAACCCCTTTCCTGCAATGTACTTTGAAAAATACTTTATACATTGTATGAAAGGGGTCAAGGATTATGACTGTTTTTTAAACCGACTGCACCTTAATCATGTTTGTCGTACCGGATACGCCAATCGGCACGCCGGATGTAATGACCGTAATGTCTCCTTTGTTTAAATAGCCTTTCTCTTCTGCCGTTTCCAGAGCATGGTCAAACAGTTCAAAGATGTCTTTCTTATTTTCAAGCATTACCGGAACCATTCCCCAGACGAGATTTAACTGCCTGGCCACTTTTTCATCCGTTGTTCCGCAGATTATGCCGCACGCAGGACAGTATTTTGCAATATTTCTTGCAGAATATCCGCTCTTTGTTACCGTCACAATGGCTTTCGCGTTTAAATCCAGCGCCGTCGTACAGGTTGCATGGCAAATTGCATCCGTAACATCCGGATTTGCTTTTCGCTCTCTTGCAAAAAAGCGCTTCCGGTAGTCAATGTCTTGTTCGGTACGATCGGCAATCCGCACCATCGTCTCAAGGGCTTCCACCGGATAAAGTCCCGCCGCCGTTTCTCCGGAAAGCATAATCGCGCCCGTTCCGTCATAAATGGCATTTGCAACGTCCGTCGTCTCCGCTCTGGTCGGCCTTGGATTTTTCATCATGGAATCAAGCATTTGAGTTGCCGTAATAATCTGCTTTCCGGCTTCCATGCCTTTTTTAATAATCATTTTCTGCAAAACCGGAACTTCTTCATAAGGAATTTCAACGCCCATATCTCCTCTGGCAATCATAACGCCTTCTGCCGCCGCCAGAATTTCTTCGATATTTTCCACGCCCTCGCGATTCTCGATTTTTGCAATAATATGAATGTCATATCCGCCGTGATCATTTAAAAATTTACGCATTTTCTGGATGTCGTCTGCCCTTCTTACAAAAGAGGCCGCAACAAAATCCACATCCTCCTTGATTCCGAATAAAATATCCTCTTTATCCTTTTCGCTCAAAAACGGCATGGACAGTTTCACATTCGGCACGTTTACGCCTTTGCGGTTGGAAACTTTTCCTCCGTTTTTCACCTCGCAGACAATCTGCCCGTCGCTTACTTCCGCCACTTCCATTTCTACCAGACCGTCGTCAATCAAAATAATGGAACCTTTTTCCACATCCTGATACAAATCCGGATAAGAAATAGAGATTCCGTCTCTATCTCCTTCCCTTTCTTCTGAATATAATACAAATTTCTGCCCTGCTTCCAGAATCACTTCCTGATCTCTAAAAATTCCCAGGCGGATTTCCGGGCCTTTCGTATCCAGCATAATAGCGGTAGCAGTCTGATGTTTTTCGCAAAGCTCCCGGATTTTATCTATTCTTGCCTTATGCTCATCATAGCTTCCATGGGAAAAATTCATTCTCGCAACATTCATTCCGCTAAGAATCAACTGTTCCAAAACATCTTCTTTGTCTGTTGCGGGACCTAAAGTACATACGATTTTTGTTTTCCTCATATTTCGCTCTCCTTCTTCCTCTTTCTTCATTTTCCTCAAAACGCTATTATTCTATACCATCCTGTCATATTTTTCAATATCAATCTTCACTTCGCTCCCGTCCGTACATCTTCGTGTATCTTCTGACCTTTTTCGCCAGGCGCAATGTAATGTCTCCTTTTTTCGCTCTCCATTTCCAATTGCACCCAAGCGTAGAGGGCGTATTCATGCGCGCTTTGCTGCCAAGGCCTAACACATCCTGCATCGGCACAATCGCAAGATCGCTGACACTTGCCCAGGCTCCCCGCATCATGCCCCAGTTGTAGCCTTCTTTCCTGGTAAGATTCAGATATTTTTTTGCAAATTTCACGCTTTCTTTGGGCGCGGTATTCATCCATCCCAGAATCGTGTCATTGTCATGCGTGCCTGTATAAACTACGCTGTGGCTCTTATAATTATGCGGCAGATAATCGCTCTCTTCTCTTGGATCAAAAGCAAACTGAAGCACTTTCATGCCCGGAAATCCACTGTCTTTTACCAGTTTCAGAACGGACGGCGTTAAAAATCCAAGGTCTTCTACTATAATATTCAGCTTTCCAAGCTTTTGCTCCATGGCTTCAAACAACTCCATGCCCGGCCCCTTTCTCCAGGTTCCGTTTCTTGCCGTATCGTCTTTGGCCGGTATCGCGTAATAGGAATCAAATCCGCGAAAATGATCGATTCTCACTACGTCATAAAGCTCAGACATTGCCCGGATGCGCTTTGTCCACCAAAGATACCCGTCTTCTTTCATTTTATCCCATCGAAACAACGGATTGCCCCATAACTGACCGTCTTTTGAAAACGCGTCCGGAGGACATCCGGCCACTTCAACCGGATTTAATTCTTCATCCAGATAAAACTGCGACGGATTCGCCCATACGTCGGAGCTGTCGCCCGCCACGTAAATCGGAACGTCTCCGATTATGGAAATTCCTTTTTTATTGGCGTATGCTTTTAAACTGCGCCATTGTCTGAAAAAAAGATATTGCAGCATTTTATAAAATTCCATTTCCTGCCCGTAAGCTTCTTTTGCCTCATTTAATGCGGCTTCCTCCCGAAATCTGAGCCCCTCGCTCCATTCCATCCAGGCCGCTCCTCCATTGGCGTCTTTTAACGCCATAAACAGCGCGTAGTCATCCAGCCATTCGCATTCTTTTTCGCAAAAAGCCTGAAATTTTTTTGGTTTTTTTCTGACGAAGCGCGCGTATGCTTTTTTCAGCAAATCATAACGGTTTTCATACAAAATCCCAAAATCTGCCTCCGTCTCCGTCTTTTCCCAAACATATGATTCGCATTCTTCTTTTGTCAGCAGACCATCCTTGCAGAGCAGATCCAAATCAATAAAATAGGGGTTCCCTGCAAAACTGGAAAATGACTGGTAAGGCGAATCTCCGTAGCTGGTAGGGCAAATCGGCAAAATCTGCCAGTAAGTCTGCCCCGCCTCTGCCAGAAAATTCACAAATCTTTTCGCTTCCCTGCCCATAGTTCCAATGCCGTACTTTGACGGAAGAGAAGATATGTGCATTAAAATTCCGCTTGTTCTCATGTCTACCTCCATATTTCAACTGAAATCCATCTGCTCTGATGCATCTGGTTTTCAATTATCATATCATCTAATTTTTTTTCCGTCAATATTTACCAAAATACATACAAAACCAAACTTTGCTTTTCGCTCATTTTTACGTTTCCGTCATCATATAATACAGAAATCCTGATTATCATGGTGATTTCGTGCAAATTTATAAAAAATTGAAAAGCCCGCTTATATTTGGTACATTGCTTTTGACCGCGTCTGGTATTCTGGGAAAAATCATTGGATTTTTCTACCGGATATTTCTTTCCAGAACACTTGGCGCCGAAGGCCTTGGCATCTACCAGCTTATTTTTCCAATTTCAACCATCTGCTTTGCCATTACGTCCTCCGGCTTTTCCACCGCCCTTTCCAAATACGTCGCAGAATATAAAGATCGGGATCCGTCTTCTCCAAAACGGCTTTTAAAAATCAGCCTTTGCTTATCCGGCGCGCTCTCCCTGTTCCTGATGCTTACGCTGTTTTGCTACTCCGGATTTATCGCAGAAAACATATTGCTTGAACCGCGCTGCAAGCCGTTAATTCCCATTCTTGCCTGCTCCATTCCGCTCGCGGCTCTGCACTCCTGCATACACGGATATTATTATGGAAAGAAAAAAGCAGCGATTCCTGCTGCTTCTTCTTTCATAGAACAATTGGTACGCGTTCTTTTTGTATTTGTCATTTATCAGATTCATCTGGAACAAAATCGCGCAATGGATACTTCCGTCGCCGTATGGGGACTGGTCGCCGGAGAAGCCGGAGCGACAATTCTCTGCGTCACCGCCCTTTTGCTGTCTGGCGATGCGCCTGACGCATCCGGCGGCTTGAAAGCGACTGCTCTGACAAAAAAACTTCTGGGCTATTCCATTCCATTAAGCATGAATCGTCTGGCCCTGACCTTATTTGCAAGCTTCGAATCCATCCTGATTCCATCCCGGCTTTTCCTGTTTGGATATTCGCAGTCGGATGCATTAAGTATATATGGCATACTCACCGGGATGGCTCTTTCCGTCGTCACTTTTCCTACGGTATTTACCAATTCCGTTTCTGTTATGATTCTTCCGGCAATTTCAGAAGCGGACAGCAGAAACGATCAGGAAAAGATTAAAAAAACCATTCGGCAAACCATCTTCACCTGTCTTCTGCTTGGCTCAATCTGTACGTTCGGCTTGCTGTTTTTTGGAAAATGGATTGGCGGTTTTCTGTTTGGAAACGCTCTTGCGGGCAAATTTATCGGCATGTTAAGCTTCATCTGCCCTTTTTTATTTTTGTCTTCCATTTTATCCAGCATCATGCATGGACTGGGCATGCCGGGCTATCCGTTTATGCTCAATCTGATTGGATGTCTGGTACGGATTTTCTTTGTGTATGGTTTCATTCCCACGCATGGAATAAAAGCTTACCTGATTGGCATGCTGTTGAGCCAGCTGGTAACTTCCACCTGCTCCGTCCTGATTCTATGGAATAAAAGGCTACGCTAATTCCTTACATAAATTTCTGAAAGATTATTGAAAATCTCCCCCGCCACGTCTGGCTTATTCATTGTATAGATATGCACATGGTTTACGCCGTTTGCAATCAAATCTATAATCTGTTCTGTCGCATAGGCAATGCCAGCCTGACGCATAGCCGCCGGATTGTCCGCAAAACGATCCACAATCGCCTTAAAGCGCGGAGGAACCATATTTCCAGACAGCGAAACAATCTGCTTTAACTGAGAACTCCTCGTCACAGGCATAATGCCGGCCACCACGGGAACGCATATATTTTTCTGTAAAATTTTATACATAAAATTATAATAAATGTTATTGTCGAAAAACATCTGCGTTGTAAGAAAATCGCATCCTGCGTCTACCTTTTCTTTCAAATGCACAAGATCCTCATTCATCGTTTCCGCTTCCGGATGGCCCTCCGGATAACAGGCTCCTCCAATGCAGAAATCTCCCTGGCTTTTTATATCATAAATCAGCTCGCTGGCATATTTGTATTGATTTGGCAGCGGAAAATCTGCGTCTTTTGGCAAATCGCCGCGCAGCGCCAGAATATTTTCGATTCCAGCTTCCTTTAACTGGCCAATGACAGAATGCACTTTTTCTTTCGTAGAAGACGCGCAGGTCAGATGGGCAAGGGCCGGAATATGATTTACATTTTTTATTTCATTCGCAATTTCCACCGTATATTCGCTGGTTCCTCCCGTAGCCCCATATGTAATGCTCATATAAGAAGGCGCAAGCTGCGCCATTTCTTTTACGACTTCCTTTACGTTTGCAAGCCCGCTCCCCAGTTTCGGCGGAAACAGCTCGCAGGAAATTCGGATTTTTTTGTCATGCAATAGCTCTGATATTTTCATTCTTACCTCCAGGTCAAAAAATTTTCTTTCTATTATACTGAAAAAGCTATCCTGTGTAAAGCTGTGGGAAATAAAAATCAAATACCTCAGATCAAAAATATTTTTTCCAGCGAATGATACATGGCATGGTGCCGGATCCGCTTCTCCCAGTCCAAAACCATACAGCAAAAATAATCATACAGCCGCATTTCTCCTCTAAAATGGCTCTCTATCAGATTTTTTAACGCCGCTTCCAGAAACTGTCTCGTCTGCGCCTCTGTTTTATTCTGCAAAATCTGCTCTATTTTCACATACTCATTACTCTGAAATCCCTTTTCGGACAGAGGCTTTCCCAGAATCAGATGCCCGATTACATTCAATATCACAATACCGCAAACATTTTCCAACAGGCCTTCATATTCCTCATAATAACATCGAAGCGCTTCCACAACATAGGAAATATCAAATTGTTTCAAAAACTGCTGTTCCATATAAATTCCCTCGGCATACGCCAAAACGGCGTCCACTCCGGACATTTTCTGAATATTTTTTAAAATCGGATAATCCAGCGTCAAAAGTGTCTCATGCGGAGCAAATTTTATATCATATCTTCGGATAAACTCAGAAATTCCATCTTCTACTACATCTCTAAGGCATGCTACCCCAAAATCCTCAAATTCTTTTATGATTTCTCCATAGACATTCTGCAGTTTTATAAACTTTTCCTTTACAATCTCCCTGCCGCACAGATAGGCCCCTTTCGGGGATACCCCAAAGGAGGCCAGTGTATTTTTTCCGGAACATTCATATTCCCGAATGCAGTAAAGAACCGCTTCCATCAGCTCCTGCGCCCGTTCGTAAGAAATGGACGAATGATCCAAACCGGTATACTCTCCCGCAAGGTCTGAAACGACAGGAATCAAATCTTCCATTTTATAGCATCCATTCTCCATTCAGATTACCTCCAGCATAATTCTTTCAGCGTTTCCAGATAAAGCTCCCTGTCCCACCGCGTTGCAATATCAAACCTGTCAAATTCATGACGTCCGCCGGATCGTCGATGACCCGTATACCCTGCGCGGACCGCCTGGGCAAAAATATCCAGACAGGTTCCTTTCAGGTAATCCAAATCGCCAAAGCATGTCTCTTCAAATTGCTCCCGCATAAACGCAAGCAGCTCATCATCCGTGATCTCATCCAGCATTTCATTTTTATAAGCGTAAAAAATTTCCTGCAATTCCATCAAAAAATCACAATAATTATCCTGTACAAGGTAGGAAGAATCGCAAAATGCATAAATGATTTTTGGCAAAATCCCCTCTCCGAACTCTACCCTCCGCTCCTTTTTCAGGGTCAAAACTCTCTCTTCGGCTAACAGCTCTGCCTCCTCTTCGTTTAAGGAAAGCCCGAATTGTTCCGTATAAGAAACCGTGTCCAGGACTTGTTTGATCTGAGTCTGCTTTGACATCAGTTCCATCCAGTTTTTTTCCTGCATAAACCTGCCTCCTTTGGAAAACCAAACAAATGTGTAAACACGATTATAGATTCCATCCGCCTTCCTTACAAGACTTGAAAAAACAGCATTTTTATGTTATAATATATATAGAAAGGGAGGCCAGCCACGCGCCTCCCTTTCTTTTTCTCTTTTCTATACTTCCACGCGATTAAATGTAATGCCGCCCTCCAGTACCTTTACATTCGTATAGCCATAATATTTCAGACGGTTCGAAAGCAGATAAGCTCTCTTTCCTTTATTGCACACCAGAAGAATCTTCTCGTCTTTGCCCAGGCCGTCCACAGGCCCGTTTACTTCCGTCAGTTCCACATACGGCGCGCCTGGAATAGACGGAACCATACATGCGTCTACAATTTTATATTCTTTGGCCGCGCCTGCTGCAAATTCCGCTGGCGTAAACGTCTCAAATTTTCCGCTGATTTTATTCATCAGAATATTTAACGCATGCGCAAACGGATGAATCGCCGTAGAAAACGGCGGCGCGTATGCCAGATCCAGATCGGCAAGGTCTTGCAGCGTGCCTTTTAACATAATTCCGGTTACGGCAATGTCCACGATTTTATCTACCGCTCCCGGTCCAAATGTCTGCACGCCCAAAAGTCTGCGCGACGTCCTGTCCGCAATCATCTTTATAATAAAAGATCCCGCGCCCGGATAATAATGCGCCTTGTCATCCACAATCGCAATTACGCTGACCGGATCCAATCCCTCTGCCGACGCCTGTGCTTCCGTCAGTCCTGTTCTTCCTACATTCAGTTTCGGCAGCTTGCAGACAGCCGTTCCCAGCACGCCGCGGTAAGTAAAGTCTGCGCCGTTGATATTTTGGGCAATCAAACGTCCGCTGATATTTGCCGTAGAACCCATCGGCGACCACGCCGGCTTTTTCGTCAAGGCATGACGCACCATCGCACAGTCTCCCGCCGCATAAATGTCAGGAAGATTCGTCTCTCCTTTTGCATTCGTCAGAATCGTCCCCTTGAACATTTCAAGGCCTACGCCCTCCAGAAACGACGTATTCGGCCGGATTCCCGCGCTAAGCACAACCATGTCGGCCCTGTACGCATTCTGATCCGTCAAAACTTTCTCTACCCTGCCATTCCCTTCTATCCCTGTAACGGCAACGCCCGTAACGACGGAAATGCCGCTTTCCAAAAGCTTTCTCTGTGCATATTCCGCCATCTCCGGATCAAATCCGGGAAAAGCGTAAGGAGCCATATCCAATACGACAGGCAAAACTCCCATACGCTTTAAGTTTTCTGCAATTTCAAGACCGATATAACCTGCGC
>CATOKN010000032.1 GCA_951800425.1 uncultured Lachnospiraceae bacterium | reverse complement strand
CAACGGAAATTCAGAAAGCGCAGAAAGCCATTGAAGCGGACAGATGTCCCTGCGAGGCAGTTGCGGAATTAAAGCCGGTGATGGACGCAATCAAAGCGCGTTACGATGACATCAGCAGAAAGACGGTGGGCGTTGGAAGTACTATTTTTGCCGTAAAGCCGGGAGACGGTTCCGCCAGAGAACAGGCGGCGTCCTGTCAGAAAGTACTGGGCGGCTGGGCCAACATTGCCAATGAATACGCTACGAAGCGGTATCGCTCCAATCTGATCAACTGGGGTATGCTGCCATTGTTAATAGAAGAAGGAGAGCTGCCGTTTCAGAATGGAGATTACCTCTTTCTTCCGGACATCAAAAAAGAAATTGAAGAAAAAGCGACGGAAATAGAAGCTTACGTTGTGAAAGACGGCGTTATGAAATCATTTCAGCTTAAAATGGGAGAAATGACGGACGACGAGAGAAGCATTATTCTCAAAGGATGCCTGATTAATTATAACAGGCGTTAGGAGGTAGGTTTTGTGGAAGAGATGAAGAAAGAAGAGGGGTTAAAGAAAGAGACGCAGGACTGGGACCTGAAAAAATACGTTGTGATTGCAACTGTGACATTTCTTACGTTCTGCTGTTGCATCCTGTTTTTCTTCTTTATTTACCGTTATCATGGATTTGCCGAATACTGGCAGAAGCTGATGGGAATTTTACAGCCGGTTATTATGGGATGTATCGTCGCGTATCTGCTGAATCCGGTGATGGGATTTCTGGAGGGGCATTTGTTCCGCTATTTTAAGCCGCGGGTCAAAGAGGAGAGGAAAGCGAAAAAGATGGCGCGTTCTTTTGGTACGGTGGGCGCAATTGTGTTCTTTCTTCTGATTATCTTTCTTTTGCTGTATATGATGATACCGGAGCTGATGAAGAGTATTCAGAATATGATGGTAAATCTTCCGAAAGAATTGGATGATTTCGACAGGTGGCTTGGAGATTTGATGGAGGAGGGAAGCCCCTTTGTAGATTGGCTCAGTGTTTTGGGGGTTGATTTGTCAAGCGCGGGAAGTTACGTGGAGGCTTTGCTTCAAAAGCAGATTCTTCCTCAGATTAATACGTACCTGACGTACGTGGCTTCCTTTACGACGGGCGTAATCAGCGCGTTTAAGATGCTGTTCAATTTTATTGTAGGGCTTGTCATTGCGATCTATCTGCTGATTGGAAAAGAAACGTTTATCGGGCAGGGAAAAAAGATTGTCTATGCGGCGCTTCCGTCAAGATTCGGCAACGTAGTGATTCGTACGATGCGGGTCACGAATCAGATGTTTGGCGGGTTTATCAGCGGAAAGATTTTAGATTCCGCAATTATCGGCGTCATCTGTTACGTGGGGCTTATGATTATGCAGATGCCGTACAGCCTTTTGGTGGCGGTCATTGTCGGAGTAACAAATGTCATTCCGTTTTTCGGGCCTTTGATCGGAGCTGTGCCAGGCTTTGTATTGATTGTTCTGGCAGAGCCGGTGAAAGGACTGTATTTTCTGATTTTTGTTCTGGTGCTTCAGCAGGTGGACGGCAATATTATCGGGCCAAAGATTTTGGGCGATTCTACGGGACTATCCGCTTTTTGGGTTGTGTTTGCAATTCTGGTCGGCGGCGGGCTGTTCGGATTTATGGGGATGCTGCTTGGCGTTCCGACGTTTGCTGTGATTTATTACCTGATTCGCGAGATTGTAGCTTATATATTGAAAAAGCGAAAGCTGCCCGAGGCGACGAGGGAATATATCCACATGCACAACGTGGATATAGAAACAGGGAAGCTTAGTTATGAGGAAGAGGAATAAAACCGTACTTTTTTGAGGTGAAGCAATTGGATAAGTATGTAAATGATTTAAAATTTGACCAAATGAAAGCGCTGGCTGCCGGAGGCGATTATGGATCCGCTGCGGAAATCGCAGACTCCATTAACTGGCGCAAGGTACGGAATGTAAGCCTCTTAGTGAAAGCCGGAGATATTTACGTCAGACAAAAGCGTTATGAGGAAGCCAAAGAAATTCTTTTAATGGCGTATGATCGTTCTCCGATTGGAAGAATGATTATATACCGGCTTGCAGAAATTTCAATTAAAATGAAAAATCTGGAGGAAGCAGAAGAATACTATAATGAATTTGTTGAACTTGCGCCTCACGATAATCTGAAATACGTGCTGCGCTATAAAATCAGCAAAGCAAAAGGAACGGATATTCAGACGCAGATTGCAATTCTGGAGGAATTAAAAGAGGCGGAGTATACGGAAGAATGGGCCTATCGTCTGGCCGTTTTGTACCATAAGGCCGGGGAAGCTGAAAAATGCATCGACGTATGCGACGAGCTGGTTTTATGGTTTGGCGACGGCATTTATGTGGAGCGGGCGCTGGAACTGAAAATGCTGTATCAGCCGCTGACAAAATCCCAGGAGGGAAAATACCGGGAGTTTAAGCAGCGCAGAGACGGCGTGAAAGAAGTTCGTCCGCAGGAGGAGGCCGTAGTAAAGATTCCTCTTGTTCAGGAAAATGTAGAGCAGTTTAATACGGCAAATCTTCAGGAAGAGCTTGCCAAAAGCATGCAGCAGATTATGGACGCTACGGAAAAGGAAACCGTAGACGTTACAATGGACAGCATTAAAAAACTGGTGGATGATATTCCATATTTAAAGATGCCCAGTCATGAAACGGAGCTTGAAGCAGAAAAGCAGATTGACGACTCCCTGCGGGATAATTTCAAAGAGATGATGTCCGAAGAAGAGGGAGAAGTCAGCGACTGGGAGAAAACCAGAAGAGCCGCGCAGACGGCGCTTATGATGGCGCAGCAGCAGAAGCTGGAATATGCGAAAGAAAAGGCGTTTCTGGAGGCTCAGGAGATTATGGAGCGGCTTGCGGATATGATTCCGAAGCTGGACGCGGGAATTACGCCGACGCAGATGTTGAAAGAGCAATATTTGCAGCAGGAAGCCGGAAAAACGGAAGAAACATTCAATGAAGAGAGGGCCGTAAGGGCTGTCGCGGATATGAATGATATGCTGCAGCAGCAAATTGACAGGCTTCAGGAGGAAGCGCAGGAAGAGAAAGAGATACCAGAGGAAAACGAAGAGCCGGAAAAACAGACAGAGCCGGATCTTCTTCGAAAAATAAAGCAGGCAAAACCAAATTTTGACGCGCAGATTGGATTAAGACCCTATACGCCAAGACAGCTGGATAAGCTTGAGGAAGCGGTTCCGAAAGAAGAATCTGTTTCAAAAGAAGAACCTGTTCCAAAGGAAGAGCAGCCGTTAGAAGACGCGCCTTTAGAGCCGGTAAATGGCGGCGAGCCGTTGGAAGAGGAAATTTCAGAGGAAGCGTTATCAGAAGAAATGCGGCTGGCAGAAGCAGAATTTTATGGAGTTTCTCCAAAAGAGCATTTTCCAAAGACCTCTTTCTTATTAAAGCAGGATACGAAAGAGATAAAGACAAGGCAAATTGAAGAAGCGCTGCAAAAACAGGCGGAGGAAAGCATCGTAGAAGAGCCGGCTCCCGTTTTGCAGCCTGTGACCAAAGGCGGGCGGGAAACAGAGAAGCTAACGGATGAGCAGAAAGCAATTTTTTCTTATTTTGTGCCGGTAGCGGGGATGGAGAGCCAGATTTGCCAGGTTTTATCCAAAACATTGACGCGCCTTACTGAAGGAAAAGAATCTGCGGAGGGCAACATCTTAATACAGGGAGGAAACGGCTGCGGGAAGACAGTTCTGGCAACCGCCCTGATCAAGGCGCTTCAAAAGGAAACAAAGCTTCCAAAGGGAAAAGTTGGAAAAATAGATGCGAAAGCGTTGAATCAGAAAGATTTGCTTAAGCTGTTGAAGAAAATTGCCGGGGGCGCGCTGATTATTGAACGCGCGTCAGAAATCAGCAAGGAAACGGCGGTAAAGCTGTCTTTGCTGTTGGACAGCGATAAAAGCGGAGTATTGCTGATTATGGAGGATACCAGGGCGGGGATTGAAAAGGCGCTTGGCCAGGACGAGGGATTTTCGAAAAAATTTACGGAGAAAATCAAAATCCCTGTATTTACCAGCGACGAGCTGGTGGAATTTGGACAGGCATACGCCCACGATTTGGATTATGAGATTGACGCGATGGGCGTGCTGGCCCTTTATAACAGAATCAGCAATATTCAGAGGCTGGATCAGGCGACTACATTGACAGAGGTAAAGGAAATCGTAGATGAAGCAATTGCGAACGCAGAAAAAAAGACCATAAAAAAAGCGATTTCCATTATTACTTCCAGAAGATACACTGAGGATGATTACGTGATTCTCAGAGAAAAAGATTTTGAAGCATAGAGAAAATATGGAGGGGTAGGAGAATGGGTAATTTTTCAGAGCTGGACATGTACTTGTTCGGTCAGGCGACGCATTATGACATTTACAAAAAGCTGGGAGCGCATCCGCAGACGCGCAGAAAGAAAAAGGGGATTTGCTTTGCGGTGTACGCGCCGCACGCGCAGAAAGTTTTTGTCATCGGAGAATTTAACGACTGGGATGAAACGTCTCATGAAATGAAGCGGCTAAAGCCGGAAGAAACGGGAATTTATGAATTGTTCGTACCGGGCCTTGGAACGGGCAGCCTGTATAAATATCTGATTGAGACGCCGGATGGGCGAAAGCTTTATAAAGCGGATCCCTATGCAAATTTTGCGGAGATGAGACCGGGAACGGCGTCTAAGATTGTAGACATCGACAGCATCAAATGGTCGGACGAAGCCTGGATGAAAAAGCGCGCGGAGCTGGAGACGATGGATGAGCAGCCAATGAGTATTTATGAAGTGCATCCCGGCTCCTGGATGCGTCATCCGGGATACGAGGAAGACACCGGATTTTATACGTATCGGGAGTTTGCGAAATCGCTTTGCGCTTATGTGAAAAAAATGGGATATACTCACGTTGAGCTGATGGGAATTTCCGAATATCCGTTTGACGGTTCCTGGGGCTATCAGGTGACGGGCTATTATGCGCCGACGGCCCGGTACGGAACGCCGGAGGATTTTGCGTGGATGGTGAATTATTTCCATAAAAATAACATTGGCGTCATCTTAGACTGGGTTCCGGCCCATTTTCCAAGAGACGCTCACGGACTGGCAGAGTTTGACGGACAGCCGCTCTATGAATATGCGGATCCAAGAAAAGGCGAACATCCGGACTGGGGAACAAAGATTTTTGATTACGGAAACAATCAGGTGAAGAATTTCCTGATTGGAAGCGCGCTGATGTGGGTAGAGCATTACCATGTCGACGGACTTCGGGTGGACGCGGTCGCTTCCATGCTGTATCTGGACTATGGCAAACAGGACGGACAGTGGGTAGCCAATCAGTACGGAGAAAATAAAAATCTTGAGGCGATTGAATTTTTCCGCCATATCAATACGCTGATTACAGGACGAAACAAAGGAGCCGTCATGATTGCGGAGGAATCTACCGCATGGCCAATGGTCACGGGGCCGGCGCAGGAGGGCGGGTTAAACTTCTCTCTGAAATGGAATATGGGATGGATGCATGACTTTTTGGATTATATGAAGCTGGATCCATATTTTCGTAAGGACAATCATAACAGAATGACATTTGCAATGTCTTACAATAACAGTGAGAAATACATTCTGGTACTTTCCCACGACGAAGTTGTGCATTTGAAATGCTCTATGATCAATAAAATGCCGGGACTGGGCGAAGATAAATTTTCGAATCTGAAAGCAGGATACGCCTTTATGATGGGACACCCGGGCAAGAAGCTTTTGTTTATGGGACAGGAATTTGCGCAGCTTCATGAGTGGAGTGAAAAGAAAGAGCTGGAGTGGCATCTGTTGGACCGCCCCGAACACAGGCATATGCAGGAGTATGTCAAAGAGCTTTTGCATATGTATCGGAAATATCCGGCCATGTACGAGTTGGATCACAGCTGGGAAGGCTTTGAATGGATCAATGCCAATGACAACGAACGAAGCATTTTCAGTTTTATCCGAAAGAGCAAAGACGGTAAGAATTGTCTGCTGTTTGTCTGCAATTTTACGCCGGTGGAACGAGAGGATTACAGAGTCGGCGTTCCGGATAAGAAATCTTATCGGCTGATTTTTAACAGCGACGACGTGAAGTTTGGAGGAAGCGGGCTGAAGCGGCCGACAAGCTATCGGGCCAAAAAGCAGGAGTGCGACGGTAAAGAATACTCCATTGCATACCCGCTGCCGGCGTATGGCGTAGCCGTATTTAAGTTTTCATATTGATTGCGCCGGAAAGCCTGAGACATTTCGCATTACATCAAAACAGAATAAAACGGACAGGACGCGAAGTTTATGGAATGGTTAAATTTTGCGTCCTGTTTTATTTGTTAAAAGAAAGCCGGTATGTGAATCGGAGCCGTTTTGTTGTCAAAACGAATATTGTAATAATTTGAAGAAAACAGTATAATTGAATGGTAATATTAAAGTTTATATAAATAAAATCAGTTAAATTTAGGAGGTGCTTTTATGAAAAAAGTATTACAGACAATCACTGTCTGCACGGCAGCAGTATGTTTTTTGATGTTTGGCACAGGAGAATCTGCATATGCGGCGCCTAAGAAAGTGGCTATTAATGAAAAGAATTTTTCATGGTTTATGGAGCGGGAAGCAAAGGATTTGGATAAGGACAGAGACGGTTATCTTTCAGAAAGCGAAGCGGCAAAAATGACGTCTCTTTACGTTTCAGGTATGAAAAAAGATATAGATTCCTTGAAAGGGATCGAATATTTTACCAGTTTACGTACGATTGAAATCGATGCCGGAATTCCATCCTACAGTGAAGATCCGTTGGCAGACGGGCATGTACAGTCTACGTTATCCGAGCTGGATCTGAGCAAATGCAAAAAATTGGAAAAGGTAACGGTTGAGAACGCATATTTTTTAGAGAAAGTAAATTTGAAAGGCTGTTCAAAATTACAGAGAGTTTATATCAGTCAGGCTAAACTGAAAAAGTTAAATTTATCCGGCTGCAAAAATTTGGATGAAATATATTGCGACGGAGAAAATAAATTAAATGGAACCATGAATTTATCCGCGTTAAAAAAACTTAAGAAAGTTACGATTCGTTCAAATTCTAATCTGAAACTAAATCTGAAAGGCTGTAAAAAACTTGAGAGTTTATCGGTTGGAAAAAAAATTAAAGCAATCAATCTGAAAGGCTGCAGTAAATTAAGCGATTTGGAAATAAATACGGACGCGATGAAAAAATTAACGCTGTCCGACGTTAAAAATCTAAAGTCTCTTAGAGTGAATTCGGACTCGATAAAAAATATGGATTTATCCAAAAATACGAAATTGGAATATCTGTCGTTAGAAAATCTGAAAATTGCCAGACTTGATTTATCAAAGCAGTCAAAGCTGAACGATTTGACATGTGAAGAAATGCAGAATTTATCTGAAATAGACGTAACAAAATGTAAAAAATTGAAGTATTTATGTATTGCAAATAGCGGACTGGCAAATTTAGATGTAACCAAAAACAAGAAGCTGGTAAGCCTGGAATGCTACAAGTCAAATCTGAATGAGTTTGATGTGAGAAATAACAAAGAGTTAAAGCTGCTGGATTGTTCAGGAAATAAAATAACAAATTTTTATGTGGGAAATAATATCAATCTGGAAACTCTTGCATGCGGCGAAAATAGTTTTACTGTGCTTGACGTGACTAAAAATAAAAGACTGAAATATTTGCATTGCGACAAAACGGGCATCACCAACCTTGACCTGACAAATAACGACCAGCTGAAATCATTGTCTTGCAGTGAGACGGGCATTACCAGCCTTAATTTGGTAAATAATAAGCAGTTAAGAGCATTAAAATGTGTGAAAACAGGAATTACCCAATTGGATCTGTCCATGACAAAAATCAAAAAAGCAATGACGCCGGATTCTGGCGACGGAGTAGACTGTGATCCAAACGTAACGGTAATATTTGCGAAATAGAATAGAGAAAATAGCGCTGTCATCTATATGCCGCCTTTTCCAAACAACGGAAAGGGCGGTTTTTTATATGCGCAAACAAGCGGTTGTTTTATGGAGAAACGGGCAAAACGGAAATCGCAGGTTGACGCGCGAGCGAGAATATGTTATATTTAAATCGTAAGTAATAAGTGGTAAGTGGTAAGCGATAAGCGGGATTGTCAAGTATCATGCGGGGAGGAAAATGAAATGAAAGAATATTCTATAACAGAACAATTTGCACTGGTTGCATTAGACGGACAAAACAGCGAACATAATACGGTTGCAAAGAAAGTCGCGGTAAGAGGTATCGCTATGGCGGAAGTTTTGCAGAAAATATGCAGTGAAATTTCTAAAGAACATATTTCAGAAGCTTCCTCGTTTCTGAATACCAGAATTCAGGAAATTCAGAAGATGAAGAAAAACGAAAGAAACCAAAAGGAGCAGGAAATTACGCGTGTTTTGATGGAAGAGAATGTGCTTTTCAAAATACCGGACCTGCTTGGCTGCGATATGGATTTTCAAACGTCAGGCGTCAATATGTGGCAGTATAAGTGCGACGAGGAAGAATATCTGCGGATTACGGAGAGCGTGCGCGCAGAGATATTAGAACCGGGAGATGTAAGCGCTGAGACGATTTGTCTTTTATATCTGTTTCGGGAGTGCGGATGCATGCACGATATTTTTTGCATAAAAGAGCAGGAATTTATAAAGCAAAGGCTGATCGAGCTTATGGCAAAAGAGCCGCTTTATAAAATAATCTTAGAAACAGAATTCCACAGCGGCGCAGGCAACGCGTACGTTTTATTTGTGAAGAAAAAGCACAGGCTGTTTCAAAATCCCTACCTGCAGGGCGTAAACCTGGCATTCCCGTTTTTTGACAGGAGACAGGCAATTTTTATTGATATGATTACATTGGGAACGACACCGGCAGACAGAAGGCGGGCCGTCATGCAAATTTTAAGGGAAAAAGGGCACTGCTGTGAAGAAGTTCTGCGCGGGGAGGAGTATTTGCTGAAAATCGACAACAGCTATTACAAAGTATGGCCGTATGCAAGGAAATATCAGGTTTCCGTCCAGGGAGTGGAACTGCGCCCGGTATATCAGTAGGTGATCGCATGTCAAGACAAAGAACAATAGAAAAAATCATGGAATCGGACTATGTGTCCATAGGGGAGCTGGTCCGGATTACGGGATGCCGTTACAGTACGCTGAAATTTTATACAGAGGAGGGGATGCTGCCCTTTGAGCAGGAGGGAGCAAACTTAACGCGCAGGTTTCCCCGGGAGAAAGCAGTGCGAAGAATAGAGGAAATCCGCAGACTGCGGGAGGAGGGAAACAGCATTCCCAGGATAAAAGAAATTCTATAGACTATATGTGTTTATTTTTTCCCTGAACTTACCGAAATAATAAATAATAGACTACACGAAAGCAGAGTACGGGGTAAAAAATATGAAGATAGAAAAAAGCGCCTTATTAGATCAGAACGTGCAAAATGATTTGCCTTTTGCAAAAGCCAAAGTGGCCGCGTCTTTTACCGAAACGATAAAAACGAAAGCGGACGCTTTGGATAAAGCCGTTTCCGTTGGTCGGACGGGTTATGAAAAAGAAGATATAACGGGAAAGAGCGCAATAGAAGAAATCAAAGCGAAAGCAGACGGACAGTTAGACGCGGCGATGCGGAAAAATCAGATGGCGGTACTGTCGAATACGATGACGCCGGAGGATTACCAAAGGGCGCAGGAAGAGGGCTTTTCCGTCCATAGCACAAGCGGCGGGACAATCGTTACCGTAACGGACAAGATTAAGGCCCAGCTTGCAAAAGCGGGCGTAGACGTCTCCCATATGGGCGGCGCCCTGACAAGGGAGCAGCTAGAGGAGATCGGAGGAAGCCTGGCTGCGGCCAATCAGCTTCAGAAATGCTTTGAATCCGCAGATCTTCCGGCAACCGAAGAAAATATGACGGAGGGGATGGAGGCGCTTCAGCTGGCAAAAGAGCTTCAGCCCCTGTCAGAAGGCGCGGTCAAATATATGCTGGACAATCATTTAAGTCCCAGCATAGAAAATATTTACAAAGCAGAGTTTTCCGGGAGCGCGTCTTATGCGCCGTCGGAGGAAGTAATTGATTTTGACGCGCTGCAGGATCAGATGCGGCAGGTGATTACGGCGGCCGGGAGCGAAGTCAGCGAACAGACGATAGAAGACAGCAAATGGATGATAAAAAACGGCATTGCTTTTACCCCGGAGAATTTTCAGTATATGCAAAAGCTGTTCCATCTGGAGCTTCCCGCAAACGAGGGCGGGACGGCTCAGGCGGTTGCGGCGGCAGTCGCGGAGGGCGACAGGCCCAAAGACGCCATGCTGCTTCCGGAATATACGATGGCGGCGCGCGCGCAGCATGCCGTAGAAGTCGTGATGGAAGCTACGGATGAAGACATTGCCTATCTGGCGGCAAATCATATGGAGCTTTCGATAGAAAATCTGGAGCAGACGTCATACCGGCGCAAACAGGGAACGCTTGATATGACGGCGGCAAACGCGGCCATGCAGGCGGGCAAAGCGGCGGAGGGCGGCGCTTCCGGCAACGAGGCGGCGGCAGTGGCAGACGACGGCCTTGCTTTTTTGACGGCGAAGCGGATATTGGAAGAAACGCGCCTTGCCATGACGACGGAAGCCAACAGGGCGCTTATGAAGCAGGGCATTTCCATAGACACCCGGCCCCTGGAAGAGCTGGTGGAAAAATTAAAAGAGCAGGAAAACCACTATTACGCCGCGCTTCTTTCAGAGAACGCAGAAGTATCCGACGCCGACGCGTCTATGGCGTCTTTGTTTGAGGAAACAAGCCGGAAAGTATCGGATTTAAAGCAGATGCCCGCGTATGTGCTGGGCATGGGCGGCCGTTCTTACCATACGGTAAACGAACTGCATGAAGCCGGAAGCGCGCTGAAGAGCGCCATGGAAAAAGCAGGAGAAAGTTACGAAGCGTTAATGACGGAGCCGAGAAAAGATCTGGGAGATTCCATACAAAAAGCGTTTGCCAATGTGGATGATATATTAACCGACCTTGGTCTGGAAAAGAGCGAAGCCAATCGGAGGGCTGTGCGGATACTGGCTTATAACAGCCTGGAGATCAATCAAGAATCTGTTTTCACAATGAAAGCCGCAGACGAGCGGGTACAGCGCGTATTTTCC